>CAMLNK010000141.1 GCA_946481035.1 uncultured Dyadobacter sp.
GTTCTGCCCACCGGCGCCGCCTGAGCGGTAAGTATCCCAGGTAATGTCGGCCATGTTCACCTCGATCTCGATGTTGTCGTCCGCGAGCGGGTACACATACACGGAGGTGAAGGACGTATGCCGACGCGCATTGGAGTCGAATGGTGAAATGCGGACGAGGCGGTGAACGCCGTTCTCCGATTTCAGGTTACCATAGGCATATTCGCCGTCGATTTCGAGGGTCACGGATTTTACTCCGGCCACATCGCCATCCTGCAAATCCACCTGGCGCACCTTGTAACCATTCTTTTCCGCCCACATGATGTACATCCGCATGAGCATCGACGCCCAGTCCTGCGACTCGGTACCGCCCGCTCCTGCGTTGATTTCGATCACGGCAGGCAGTTCGTCGCCTTCTTCGCCCATCATTTTCCTGAACTCGATTTCGTCCAGCTTATCGGCGAGTTTTTTGCCTTCTTCATCCACCTCATCTTCGGTGGCTTCATCGGCTTCATAAAATTCCCAAATCGTGTCCAGGTCGTCGCGCAGGCGGGCGAGTTCTTCGTATCCGTTGGTCCAGAATTTCAGACCACGGATTTCTTTCATCACTTTTTCCGCACGCGTCGAATCGTTCCAGAATTCGGGTTGAACAGTCTGTTGTTCAAGTTGTCCTAGCTGTTGTTTTCGGTTAGCGTAGTCAAAGATACCTCCCCAAAGCCTCAACACGGGCTTTCAAGTCTTTCAATTGCTCTGCAGTCATTGAATTTTTTGAATTTAAGTTAATAATAAACGCTTCGCTGTCAGGTTTTGGCGGGGGTGGTCAAGTTTGGTCATGAGTAGTCATGATTTGTCAGGTGTGGTCATTCGTTGTGACTGGCCCTACTTGATCACCGGAAGCCGTTACCTATTGTTTTAATGTAGTTGTTAAGCTTAATGGATAACAACTCGCAAAGTTGGTTCAATTCTGTGAATTTTTCCCTAGAAATCAGATTCCTGTTCAATGCTTTGGTAAGCCAGGTTACCGTCTCTCTTAAAGAACCTCGCGAATAGTAGCAGAAGTTCAGATTTTCTTTATAATGGTATCTTCCAAAGCCTTCGGCGATATTTGCAGCAATGGAGTCTGCGGAGCGGATCAGTTGTTTACCAAATGCATCTTTCACAAAATAGCTCCATTCATCCACAATCCGCCATATTTCGTCGCCAATCCGCATCGCCAGCCGGTATACTTGCAATTCTTCCAGTTTCATCATGCAGCCCGTTTGTTACGACATTGATACGCCAGAATCTCCCTTTGGTAACAACTTGTAATAACCTTATCAGCTTCACAACAAATGACTTCCTGACTAGACTTGACCACACCTGACTATTTCCTGACCACACTTGACAAATTCTGACTATACCTGACCAGACCAGACTATTTCCTGACCAATTTCTGACGATAATTGTTACCTTTGCGTCAAAATTTTGTCAACCCATTTCGTACAATAAAAATACCGGAAAATGGCTCAAACATATGATGTGATTGTAATTGGTAGCGGCCCCGGGGGTTATCCCGCAGCCATTCGTGCTTCCCAATTAGGACTTAAAGTTGCTATTGTTGAAAAAGAAAGTTTAGGAGGAATTTGCCTTAACTGGGGCTGTATCCCAACGAAAGCGCTGCTGAAAAGTGCTCAGGTATTCGAGTACATCAAGCATTCAAAAGATTACGGTATTAATGTAAACGAATCTTCGGCTGATTTCGGTGCGGTAATCAAACGCAGCCGCGGCGTGGCCGATACCATGAGCAAGGGGGTGTCGTTCCTGATGAAAAAGAACAAGATCGACGTCATCATGGGTGCCGGTAAAGTGAAAGGTCAGAAAACGGTTGAGGTAACGGACAAGGATGGCAAAAAGACCGATTACAGCGCTTCAAAAGGGGTAATCATCGCAACCGGCGCACGCGCTCGTGAGTTGCCGAACATCAAGCTCGACGGACAAAAGATCATCGAATACCGCAAGGCGATGAGCCTCGAAAAACAGCCTGCTTCCATGCTGGTAATCGGTTCGGGTGCGATCGGGATGGAGTTTGCTTATGTTTATAACTCAATGGGAACCAAGGTTACCGTAGTGGAATTCCTCCCTAATCTGGTTCCGGTTGAAGACGAAGAGATTTCAAAAGAAATCGCGAAGCAATACAAGAAGATCGGTATCGAAACTTTGGTTAACTCTTCGGTTGAGAAAGTGGATACCAGCGGCAAAGGCTGTAAAGTGACTGTGAAAACTCCGGATGGCGAAAAAACCTTCGAAGTGGATGTAGTGCTTTCGGCGGCAGGTATTGTTTCAAATATCGAAAACATCGGTCTGGAAGAAACAGGTATCAAAACCGATAAAGGCAAAATCGTAGTAAACGAATGGTACGAAACCAGCGTTCCAGGATTCTATGCGATCGGTGACTGTACCCCTGGCCAGGCATTGGCACACGTGGCAACAGCCGAAGGTATCATCTGCGCTGAGAAAATCGCAGGTCATAAAACCGAAGCATTGGATTACGGTAACATCCCGGGATGTACTTACTGCCAGCCTGAAATCGCATCGGTAGGCTTCACCGAGAAAAAGGCGAAAGAGGCGGGTTACGATATCAAAGTAGGTAAATTCCCATTCAAAGCGTCTGGTAAGGCGGTAGGAGCAGGCGTTACCGACGGTTTCGTAAAAGTAATCTTCGACGCGAAATACGGCGAATTCCTTGGAGCCCACATGATCGGCGCGAACGTAACGGAAATGATCGCTGAGGTAGTAGTGGCCCGCAAGCTGGAAACTACTTCGCACGAAATCATGCGCGCGATCCACCCGCATCCAACCATGTCGGAAGCGTTGAAAGGCGCAACTGAGGCGGCTTATGGGGAGGCGATTGATTTGTAAAAGAACCGCCGACGGCCGACCATAGACCGCCGAGTGCCAAGTGAGTACCGGATGTCATTTGTTGGAAGTCATACTATTGAATGCGCAATGCCCGGGAGTTTTCTCGGGCATTGTTTATTTTTACGTAAAACACTGCTCAACTTCCCATGTCTGCAAACGCATTAATCAGGCAATATTCCGAGAATCTGGAAACATTTCTGCGCTTAAATCACGTGGCGGGCAAATTGCATCGTGGAAATCCAAACTTTAAAGAGAAACGATCCATGGACATTAGCAGTGACGATGTTTTGCAGCTTTTAAAGAGTTTAAATCAGCATCAAGTCAAATATCTCCTGGTTGGAGGTATGGCCGGAGTCGTTCACGGCCACATCCGGACTACATTGGATATGGATTTGTGGATCGGAAATACCCACGAAAACACCGAAGCATTTGTCCGTGCTTTGCTTGAAAATGATGTGGTAGGTGCTGAGCTTCTAAGAACAATGCCGCTTATTTTCGGTTGGACATCTGTCCGCTTTGGAAAATCAGGTTTTGAGCTTGATTTGGGACATTCATTAAAGGCATTTGCAGAAAGTGATTTTGATGCCTGTTATCAACGGGCATTGGTCGCCGACTACGACGGTGTTCCATTTCATGTTATCCATTTGCGCGATCTGATTATCGAGAAAAAGGCGACGGCAAGGAAAAAGGACCTTGCCGATGTGGAGGAATTACAGCGCATTTGGGAGGAAGAAAACCGACCGCCGACCGCCGACCATTGATCGCCCAAGGCGTTACAAACACGCGATCGGCCGTCAGTGGTCAGTTGTCGGCGGTCAAAGACCGTCATTTCACCTTCTGCCTACGCTGCATCGCCTCGCGCCACGTGGTTAATATAATCCCTTCCTTCTCAATATATTTCCGCAATTCGGGATCGATCATGGCCAGGAAATCGCCCTCCCGGGTAGGCCAGGAGTCGGAGATGTGTGGGAAAACTTCGGTGTGGATGGTGCAATGCATGATTACCATCGTCAGGCCGGGTTTCAGCTTGCTGATGGCCTCGATATACTTGGCAGTTTTGTATTTCTGCAATGCTTTTTCCGATTTGTCGCCGTTTTCGGGGCCTTTCCAGCCGTAACTGCTGTTTTCGAGGTCGTCGAGTACCGGTAATCCGGCTCCCCAGAGTTGTTTGCCTACTTTTTGCGTCATTTCAAACCTTTCCGCAATCATCTTCTCCTCACCCCGAATAGCGGTATTGTGCCCGCCAGGGAACATCACCGGAATTTTTTCCTGCATTCCTACTTTCAAATACCTTTCCAGAAACTCGGGCGTCGCGAAAAGCGTGCCCATGTGCGAGTCCAGGTGTGTGGGCTCGAAACCCATCGTGCGGGCGCGTTCGAGTTGCGCGCGGATTTCGGTCTCTACTTCGTCCGGCGACGCATTTTTGACCACATCCGCCACGCTTCGCCATAGTGCGCCTTCCGTGTCGGTAAGTCCTTTAACCTGGTTCTTCCCCGCCAGCGGCCCCCAGCGATATTCCTTCCATTCGGAAGTCATCGTCAAATGCAGGCCCGCGTCGATATCCTTATTTTCCTTCCAGTAATGCACGAAACCCGGCACCCAGCCGCAGGGCATCATCACACTTAATGAATTGGCAACCCCCTCACGGATCGCTTTGATAGCGCCCTGGTTGGATTCATAGGACATTCCCACATCGTCGACGTGGATAATGAGGATCTTTTTGCCTTTGGGATAACCGAGTTTTTCGGCGTAAGTGGGTTCGGTCGTTTGGGCAAATGCATTGCCCGACAACAGCATTGTGAATAGCAGTAATACTTTCTTCATAAGCTCATTATTTGGTTATGTTTGCAGTTGATCATTAACAGACTATACATTCCATGAAGAACTTTGTACTAGCGGTTTTACTGCTTTTTTATACGGGGCAGTTGTTTGCGCAAAATGTGTCGCCGAGAGAGATCGTGAAGAAGTCTCTTTTGAAGACTACAGGTGGTAAACAAATGAAAAGTTTTAAACTCGTTACCACTTTCGACCGGCCGGGTACCGTTGCCTTAAAGCAAACACAAAGCGGTCCGATGCGCGATTTGATTGAATCGATGATTAGCGCCGCCCCCGATTCGGTCAGGGGACAAATGGAGGTGGAAATGAAGCGTGCCAATGAAAGATTTCATCGGGAGCTACTGGCCATGTACGAAGGATTGAAGAACGTTTCCTTTGCCGATTTGCGTTTGAAAAAGATGGCAAGTATCCGGACTGGTCTGATGGGTTCTCAGGATACGACTCGAACTGTGATGGACCTGGCCAATGGAAAGCAGGCGGGGATAATCTTCAATAACCCGGTTTTAATGCTTCAATACATCGCCGCCGATTCGGTGGAACTTCACTACACAGGAGCGACTGTGATCGAAAATGAAGATCAGCATATCGTACAGGCAAAGGTCGGTGGAGAATGGATCGAGGTAATGATAGGGAAGGAAAACAAGCTCCTGTCGCGGATCGTCGTTCCGCGGGTCGATGCGGACCCGCTGATGGGAAAAGGTCCAGTGCATTACAAAGACATTCATATTTTCAGGAGCTATAAGCAGATTTCCGGCCTGCTATTGCCGTCCGGTTCGGAGGAAACGAGCACCAATTTAGGTGTGACAGTCAGGTATAGTCTGGCTTGGAGCAATGTCAACGAATCATTTTCGGATTCGACATTCGCCCGTGAGCCTACATGGGAAGAAAAAGCCGCATTTAAGTTTAAAGATATTGGAGAGCGCTTGTTTATCATGGAGTTGACGGGTCGGAGTTTTGGGGATGGGCGTTCGCTCGTACGGGAAAATGATGGGGGCATTGATCTCTTTACGGGGTTTATTTATAATGAAATAATTATTGGTAAAATGAGAAGGGCGCTGGCGCAGAAGTTTCCGGGGAAAAACATCAGGAATATTTTTAGCGTAGAGGCAATTTCCTGGATTCACGCCCTTTCAGATTTGTTTGATGCCGATACAGAACTGTACTATCCCAAAGGGTTGGGGTTTTTATCAGAAGGCCAATTGCGCAAAAATAATTCGAAGGAAGACTCAACCTGGAGTGTGCGGCATTCGGACGGCGCCCTGCAACCATTTGAAACCGGTTTTGAGAAAGAAGGCTGTCGTGCTTTTATGCTTAATACAAATCCTAACGCCAACTATGAGCAGTGGCAGGTATGCTACTACCTGAGCAACGAAAAAGTTGTTTATTTAAATGGTTATTTGGGAATGCCGGAAAAGGAGGCTAAGCTGGCGCCCTGGGAAAAGCGATTGTACGAATTGGTTACCCGCGAGGCATTGACAGTCGAAAAGGTAATATGTACGAACGGCCTGGTGCGCAACGCCCCGCTGGAAATGAGTTATGAAGCATTGCGGCAGCGAGCACGGACACAATAGCCCGATTCTTTTCGCGTTATTTGCCAACATTTTAACGCATCCCCTAACTTTCCTGCATGACCGACCCGCGCTACCTGTTAACCTGTCTGCTACTGTGCTCGATCATTCCCGCACAAGCTCAGCACTTTTCCCTAAGCCGACTTTTTTATCCAAACCTTACACTCAAAGCAGATTATAATGTGCCTGCGAACCTGGACGGGACGCGGGAGTACGGCGTTTCGAGGACAGGTTTTTTCGGGATCATACCGTTGCAAAGCGAGGTGCAGCTCGGTTACAGCCTGCGTAAAAAATTCGATTTACGGGCGGTTCATACCGTGGCAATTGCCCAGTACACGCAGATCCAACCCACTTTCGATGGTAAGAATGATCCATCAAACGGTTATAAAACGTTATCGCTCGGTGTAATCCGCTTGCAGGCGAGCATTAAGGACAGGCTTTGGGTCTATGGCGGGGGCTTGGGGATGACGGAGAGTAACGAGACGTTTTTCAGCCCGCAGCCATTCTTCTGGGGCGGCGCGGCAAGAATGCACATTCTCGGGCTTCGTACGCAGTTCATGTACGGCTCGGTGCTGGCTTATAACCAGAAGCTGCGTTTTATCCCGGTATTTGGGTTAAATAAGGGATTAGGTAAACACTGGCGCGTGTCGGCATTGCTGCCGTTTATGGTCAACGCGAATTACAAGGCTACCAAATGGTTCAATGTCGATTTTCTGGCGGGACTGAGCGGTTACAGCGGCGGGTTTCAGGTGCAGACGCCGGAAGAAAAGGCATTGCGGCGCGAAAATTACCGTCAGATCAAAACCGGTGTTGCGGCTAATGTGCACTTGTTTTCAGTGCTGAATGTATCGGTAGAGGCTGGTGTGACCACTTTCAGGCAGTTGCGTACATTTAACAGCGCCCGCGAAAACCTCACTTCGTATACGCCCGCGACCACGCCTTACATAGGTGCGAGCGTGCGCTACATCACGAGCCGGTCGCGGCTTTCGTCCAGATTTACGCGGAGAATGGGGCTGGGAGAAGGCGGAATCAACTGGTAACTAAACTAGCTTTCGGGCTTCCGATTTCAGCAATGCCTTATCAATAGGCACCACACCGACCATTTCACACACCAGTCCGCCGCCGAGGTTTGAAATAGCTGCCACGCTTTTCGGTGGAAGACCCAACGCCACGCAGCAAGCGGCAATGCTGATCACCGTATCGCCCGCGCCGGAAACATCGGCGATCTGGCGGATGTGGGCCGGAAGTTTGTGGGTTTCGTCGTTAAAATCAATAAAAACACCTCTTTCCGACAATGTGATCAATGCGCCGTTCACTTGCAGGGTGTCTTTCAGATGTTGAACAGTTGCTTTCAGCTCGTCGAGGTTATCCACATTGAAATCCACTTTTAAACCTTCGCGGAGCTCTTTCAGGTTGGGTTTAAAAAGTGTGGTATGGTTATAGGCGAGAAAATTGCGCTTTTTGGGATCTACAACCGTGGGTACGCCATTCGCGTTGGCGAATGCGGTGATTTCGGCAATGGATTCGGGCGTGAGTACGCCTTTGTCATAGTCTTCAAAAATAATCACCTGGCAGGAAGGGATCAGTTCCTTGGCCTTGGCGATGAGCTTTTCGGTTTCCGACTTTGAAACCGGCTTGTCGGTTTCAGTATCAATGCGCACAACCTGCTGGGAGCCAGCAATAATGCGTTCTTTAATGGTAGTAATGCGGTCGTCGCTGCGGATCAGGCCTTCGCAGTTCAATCCCTTTTCTTTCAGACTGTTTTCGAGCAGGTCCCCGGGGGCGTCGGTGCCTATAACTGAGCATATAATGGCTTCTGCACCCAATGATTGTACATTCAGCAGCACATTGCCTGCGCCGCCCAGCCGGTATTCCCTTTTTTGAACATTGACCACCG
>CAMLNK010000142.1 GCA_946481035.1 uncultured Dyadobacter sp.
GTAGAGCCGTTTTTGTGAGCGGTCTGCGCGATTTCAGCAGCTTTATAATAACCGATTTTAGTATTCAAAGCAGTCACCAGCATCAGCGAGTTGTTCACATGCTTCTTGATATTCTCATGCAAAGGCTCGATACCCACCGCGCAGTTATCGTTGAACGAAACGCACACATCGCCGATCAAACGAGCCGAATGCAGGAAGTTGTAAGCCATCAATGGTTTGAAAACGTTCAGTTCGAAATGGCCGTTGGAACCACCGATGCCGATCGCCACGTCGTTGCCCATTACCTGTGCTGCTACCATGGTCATGGCTTCGCATTGGGTTGGATTCACTTTACCCGGCATAATGGAGCTTCCTGGTTCATTATCAGGAATATGGATCTCGCCGATGCCCGAGCGAGGGCCCGACGACAGCATGCGAATGTCGTTACCGATCTTCATCAGGCTCACCGCAACGGTTTTCAATGCACCGTGCGCTTCCACGATCGCGTCGTGCGCAGCAAGCGCCTCGAATTTGTTTTCAGCAGTTACAAATGGCAGGCCTGTCAATGCGGCGATGTGACGTGCTACATTCTCGGAATATCCCGGAGGTGTGTTAATGCCCGTTCCCACGGCGGTACCGCCCAATGCAAGCTCGGAAAGGTGCGCCAATGTGTTGTTAATGGCCCTCAAACCATGGTCGAGCTGCGAAACGTAGCCCGAAAACTCCTGGCCCAAAGTAAGCGGGGTAGCGTCCATGAAGTGCGTACGGCCGATTTTAACTACATTTTTAAATGCTTCGGATTTCGCTTTCAGCGTGTCACGCAGCTTGGTAATGCCCGGGATAGTTACGTCAACCAGGATTTTGTAAGCCGCAATGTGCATTGCGGTAGGGTAGGTGTCGTTCGACGATTGCGACTTGTTCACATCGTCGTTCGGGTGCAAAAACTTCGTTTTATCAGTCAGCTCACCGCCTTGCAGCACGTGCCCGCGGTAGGCGATCACCTCGTTGCAGTTCATGTTCGACTGCGTTCCCGAGCCGGTTTGCCATACTACCAACGGAAACTGGTCGTCGAGCTCGCCGGTCAGTACTTCATCACAAACTTTGCCGATGAGGTCACTTTTTTCCTGGGGAAGAATGCCGGCTTCGAAGTTGGTGATAGCGGCGGCTTTTTTCAGGTATGCGAAGGCTTTGATGATTTCCTTCGGCATTTTATTGATATCCTGTGCGATAGGAAAGTTCTGGATCGAGCGTTGCGTCTGGGCGCCCCAGTATACATGCGCAGGCACCTGCACCTCGCCCATCGTGTCTTTTTCTATACGGTATTCCATTTTTGAAGTAGAATGATAATGTAATTGAACAATGTGCGGTAAAGTTAGGATCGGGTTTGCAGTTTCTGGAGTTTTTTGTGGATAAATGTTCAGGTCTGAAAAAAGAATGTTTAGATTGACGCGCCGAGAACCTGAACACCACTTTTCATGACACCCAAAATCAGTATTTATCCCGACTACGCGCACATGAGTTCCGCCGCTGCCGAGCGTGTGATCGACCTGATGAACCACAAACCCGAGTCGGTGATCTGTTTCCCATCCGGTAGCAGCCCGAAAGGTATGTTCGACGCATTGGTAGCCGCCAACCAGAACGGCCGCGTCGATTTCTCCCAATGCATTTTCATCGGCCTCGACGAGTGGATAGGCCTCGGCGCCGGTGACGATGGCAGCTGCCGCGACCTTCTCGACCGCGATTTCCTGAAACCCGTCGGCCTGCGCCCCGACCAGATCGTCTTCTTCGACGGCAAAGCCTTCGACCCACAAGCCGAATGCGACCGTGTCAACAAAATCGTGGAAAGCCTCGGCGGCCTCGACCTTATTATATTAGGTGTGGGTATGAACGGCCACCTCGCGCTCAACGAGCCCGGTACGCCCTGGGACACCTACGCCCATATTTCGGAGCTCGATACCGTCACTGTGGAGGTAGGGCAGAAGTATTTCAAACAGCCCACCGCGCTCACACGCGGCATTACGGTTGGCATTCGGCATATTCTGGAAGCGCGCGCTGCTATTTTGCTGGCGTCAGGCAAGGGGAAGGCGCTGGTTATCCAACGGGCGCTCGCATTTCCGGTTTCAAAGGATTTCCCGGCGACGGTTTTGCAGAATCATTTGAATGCGGAGTTTATCTTAGACGCGGATGCGGCCGGGGCGATTTCATAGCGTGTTTATAAAACGAATGTTAACCGAATCGTTTATAAAGGCTGTTAATACGAATAAGAAAGGCCAAGGTCTTAGCCAGGAAAAAGCAAGAAGACTGGCGTTAATGACTGCTATGAAAGAAGGACTGGAAAGTGGCATCGCGACGGAGCAAGAAAAGTGTCGGTTTGAATCCTGGCTTTCGCGACCCAGAAATCGCCATTCATAAAATCACTTTTCGGGCCATCATTTCAACCCCAAATCAGATATTTTATCCTTGTCCCATCTCTAATTTTTCTCTACTTCACTTAAATCAATACCCCATTTACGGCCGAATGCACCGTACGCCTAAATTTGACGCAGTTCTTTGTGAACGCCCGTCAATCGGGGTGATGGTTTTTGCTTTTGGATCCCTCAGCCAAAATCGAGCAAAACAAAAAGGAACCGTGTGCAATTCACGGGCAGTCGTGCTACTGTAAGTATCCGTTCTGAGCATTCAGAGCCTGTTTTTACCCTCGCGTCCCATTGCAGCGCCCCGGCGCGGCGAGAAGGGCGGTAGAAATGATACAAGCCAGGAGACTTGCCATCATCCTCAATGGCTTTTCCCTCACGGGTGGGGAGGAGTCAAGCATTGATTTACCACATTTTATTGCAGTACCACAGGCTTCCGGCTGGTTCGGGGGAACTGTATCTGTTCGTTTCGTAGGGTAGCCGCGTGCTGCCGCAATGAAATGAAGTACCGGCCAGCGTCCGCAACAGGCGTTTTGTCGGGATGGGGGGTGTTTTCACAGGGTTTTTATTAACTCTTTAAACACAAAAAAAGTATGTTGTCACACAACCTCGGCTACCCGCGCGTGGGAAGCCTCCGTGAGCTCAAAAAAGCAAACGAACAGTGTTGGGCCGGTACCATCGACCGCGATGCATTGCAGAAAACCGCCCGCAAAATCCGTCACCAGAATTGGGAAACGCAGCAGAAGGCAGGCATTAACCTCATCCCTTCCAATGATTTTTCGCTTTATGATCACGTTCTAGACACCTCGCTGATGGTAGGCGCCATTCCGGAGCGCTACCACCAGCTGCTCGACGGAAAATCGAACAAGGAACTCGACCTCTATTTCGCCATGGCCCGCGGTTACCAGAAGAACGGGCTGGATATCAACGCAATGGAAATGACCAAATGGTTTGATACCAATTACCATTACCTAGTTCCGGAGTTTGTGAAGGATCAGAAATTCAAGCGGTATTCAGAGAAGGTTTTGCTGGAATTTGAAGATGCATTGCAAAAGGGTATCCTCACCAAACCGGTGTTGTTGGGCCCGGTTACCTATTTGCTTTTGGGTAAAGAAAAAGAAGCAGGATTCGATCGCATTGATTTGATTGATAGTCTTCTGCCTGTTTATATATCCATATTAAAAGAGCTGGCAGCAAGAGGCGCCGAATGGGTGCAGCTCGATGAGCCGGGGCTTGTTTTGGATTTAAATGAAAAGGAAAAACTGGCCTTTCTGAGTGCCTATAACCAGATCCGCGAAGCGCTGCCAAAGCTGCGCATTCTGGTAACGAGCTATTTCGGTCCGCTTGAAGATAACCTGCCGATTGCCACCGCATTACCGGTGGATGGTTTGCATTTGGACCTGACACGCGGTGCGGAGACTTTGCCGCAAACCCTCGCGGACAAGGCATTTGTTGCTTCTACTAAAAAGCTCTCATTGGGAGTCGTCGACGGCCGTAATATCTGGAAAAACGATTTTCAAAGGTCTTTGGACTGGATTCAAACGGCTGTAAATGTGCTCGGGGAAGAGCGGGTGCTCGTTGCACCGTCGTCGTCGCTGCTGCATTGCCCTTATGACCTGGATTTGGAAAAAAATGAGGCAGTACTGACGCCGGAGATCAAAAACTGGCTGGCATTTGCCAAACAGAAACTGAATGAGGTGACGACATTGGCCAGGCTCGCGACGGTCGATTATTCGAAAGACAGCGCATTTCTGGACAATCAGAACTTCATTGAAAGCCGCCGTGCGTCTGCATTGATCCACAAACCGGCGGTGAAAGAAAGGGTGAGCAAAGTACAGGAAGCGGATTTCGACCGGCAAAATGCATTTCGCATCCGGCAGGCTATTCAATTGGAAAAACTGAAACTGCCATTATTCCCGTCGACTACCATCGGTTCGTTCCCGCAAACCGACGAGGTAAGGCAGCTTCGTGCGCAGTTCAAAAAAGGCGCATTGACACTGGATGAATACGAAACCCGCATTCGCGAAGAGATCGTCGACTCGCTGCGCTGGCAGGAAGAGCTCGGGATCGACGTGCTGGTTCACGGCGAATTCGAACGGAATGATATGGTGGAGTATTTCGGCGAGCAGCTTTCAGGTTTTGTTTTTACGCAGAATGGCTGGGTGCAAAGCTACGGCAGCAGGTGTGTAAAGCCGCCGGTCATTTACGGCGATGTGGAACGCGCGGAGCCGATGACGGTGAAATGGTCGGCATTTGCGCAGGCCAATTCCGAAAAACTGGTGAAAGGCATGCTTACCGGCCCGGTGACGATCCTGCAATGGTCGTTTGTGCGCGATGATCAACCGAGGAAGGACACCACATTCCAGATTGCGCTCGCGATCCGCGATGAAGTAGTGGATCTGGAAAAGGCAGGTATTAAAGTGATTCAAATAGACGAACCGGCCATCCGCGAAGGTTTGCCGCTGCGGAAACATGCCTGGAAAGCCTATCTGAAATGGGCCGTTGACGCATTCCGCCTAAGCGCGGCAGGCGTGGCCGATCAGACGCAGATCCACACGCACATGTGCTATTCGGAGTTCAACGACATTATCGACTCGATCGCTGCCATGGACGCCGACGTGATCACCATCGAAACATCGCGTTCACAAATGGAGCTGCTCGACGCATTTGCCCAGTTCAATTACCCCAATGAAATCGGCCCCGGCGTGTACGATATCCACTCGCCCCGCGTACCGACTGTGGACGAGATGATTCTCCTGCTCGAAAAGGCATTGAAGGTAATCCCGGCGCGTAACCTGTGGGTGAATCCCGACTGCGGATTGAAGACCCGCAAATGGCCGGAAACCGAGGCCGCTTTGCGTAACATGATTTCTGCGGCTAACTTGCTGCGCGAATCGGTCGAAGTCGCGGGATAGCGAACGCGGTCATTTGTGGTCAGGAGTTGTCAGGTGTAGTCAGGAGTTGTCAGTGGTGGTCAGGTATGGTCATGTGTTGTCATTTATTGTCAATTGTAGTCATTTATTGTTAAGTGTAGTCAGAGGTGACAATACCTGAATATTTCTGACCATACCTTACGTCTTGACTATCCCTGACCACACCCGACCACGAATGACCATCCCTGACTAAAAATGACCATCCCTGACCACGAATGACCATCCCTGACCACGAATGACCATCCCTGACTATCAATGACCATACCTGACCGACGCCAGCACCATTAAAGCATTTCATTTTGACACTCGAAGAAAGAATTTCCGCCTCGGAAACCCGCGTTTTTAAAACTGTTTTTCCTAACAATACCAATCATTACGACACCCTTTTCGGCGGTACCGCGCTGTCGATGATGGATGAGGTCGCTTTTATTGCCGCTACCCGGTTTTCCCGGCTGCGATGCGTGACGGTATCGTCCGACCGCATTGATTTCACACATCCCATTCCTGCCGGGACCATTATAGAGTTGGTTGGCCGAGTGGAAACCGTCGGGAACACGAGTATGAAAGTTCGTGTGGATATTTTCGTGGAGAAAATGTACGAGGTAAGCCGTGAAAAGGCGGTGACCGGGATTTTTACATTCGTGGCGCTGGACGAGCACCATAAGCCTACCAAAATTCGGTAAGCACCGGCACATTGAAGGATGCCGGGAAGTGAAACGGTTTGCCGACGAAGTCGCGCAATTTATCATACGGCATGGAATAGTGCAGCGCAGATGTAATGCAGTCGAAATGGTTCATAACTAATGGATTAAAGTGTGCCGCGGGTGTCGAATTTGTTAACATTTGATTATCCGCGCCCTTTATTTGGTTGATTCCGAACCGTTTAATAACATTATGACAGCAATTAGCCCGCGCCGCCGGGTTGCAGCCTTGCTCAAAATGCTTATCTTGCACGCCTTTTGAACGGTATAGGGCAAAACGGTACACATTATTCTAATCACGCTTTAATGAAAATTTTAGGTATCTCGGCTTTCTATCATGACTCGGCCGCGGCTCTTATAGATAATGGCGAAATTGTAGCCGCAGCACAGGAAGAGCGTTTCACACGCAAAAAGCACGACCCCGGTTTCCCCTCCAATGCAGTTGCATTTTGCCTCGAATATGGCGGGTTGTCTATCAACGAACTCGATGCGATCGTTTTTTACGACAAACCACTGCTGAAATTTGAAAGACTCCTCGAAACCTACTATGCATTTGCACCCAAAGGTGTACGGTCGTTTCTGACCGCGATGCCGGTGTGGATCAAGGAAAAAATGTTCCTGAAAAGGCTCATCAACGAGGAGCTGGAAAAGCTGGGTTACGATAAAAAGAAGAAAAAGGTGAAAATGCTCTTCCCCGAGCACCACCTCTCGCACGCCGCCAGTGCATATTACCCGTCTCCGTACGAAAAATCGGCTATTCTCACCATCGATGGTGTGGGTGAATGGGCGACGGCGTCGATCTGCCTGGGCGAGGGAAAAGATATCAGCATTCTCAAAGAACTTCGCTTCCCGCATTCACTCGGGTTGCTTTATTCCGCATTTACCTACTTCCTGGGCTTCCGCGTGAACTCAGGGGAATATAAACTGATGGGCCTCGCGCCGTATGGCGACCCGTCGTCGCCGGATATCAAGCGGTATGAGGACATTATCCTGAAAGAACTCATCGACCTGAAGGAAGATGGTTCGGTTTGGCTCAACCAGGAGTATTTCGACTACGCTACCGGCCTGAAAATGGTGAACGAGCACAAATGGGAGGCATTGTTCGGCTTCAAAACCCGCCGGCCGGAAGATGCGCTCGAAGCAATACATTGTAACCTCGGTCTGGCTATCCAGAATATCACCGAAGAAGCGGTGGTAAGAATGGCCAAAGAAGCCAAGCGCCTTACCGGTGCCGACTACCTGTGTATGGCGGGAGGTGTTGCATTGAACTGTGTATCAAACGGTAAGCTGCAAAAAGCCAATGTTTTCAAAGACATTTTCATCCAGCCGGCAGCCGGTGATGCAGGTGGTGCGCTGGGCGCCGCGCAGGCTGCATATCATATTTATTTCGGGCAGGAAAGAAAGATTACCTGGAAAGCCGATGCCATGCGCGGCTCTTATCTCGGACCTACTTTCTCTGATCTGGACGTTGCATTGACTGCCAAGAAATACAAGGCGCATTACACTTACTACGAGAATTTTAAAGACCTCACGCAGGAAGCTGCCAGGCTGTTGTCGGAAGGTAATGTAGTAGGCTGGGTGCAGGGCCGGATGGAGTTCGGGCCGCGCGCATTGGGCGGCCGCAGCATTTTGGGCGACCCGCGGAATGCCGAAATGCAGAAGAAACTCAATTTGAAAATCAAATACCGCGAGTCATTCCGGCCTTTCGCGCCTTCGGTACTGGCAGAGGATTGCCAGGATTACTTCGATTACGACGGCATTTCACCTTATATGTTGCTGGTACACCCGGTTGCGGAAAGCCGCAGAAAGCCGGTTCCCGCAAATTACGGCTCACTGGATTTGCGTGAAAAACTCTATTTCGAGCGCTCCGACCTGCCTTCGATTACGCACATCGACTATTCGGCGCGTATCCAGACGGTGCATAAGGAAACCAACCCGCGTTACTACGACCTGATCGATTCCTTCAAGGCATTGACGGGCTACGCCGTGATTGTGAACACAAGCTTCAACGTGCGCGGGGAACCGATCGTGAACACACCGAACGACGCATACCGCTGCTTCATGCGTACGGAAATGGACTACCTCGTGGTGGGTAACTATATTTTTGACAAAAAGCAGCAGCCCGAATGGCTGGAAAAAGATAACTGGA
>CAMLNK010000143.1 GCA_946481035.1 uncultured Dyadobacter sp.
GCTGTTGGCGTCCCCTTTGCTCCTGCACCGCCTGTGGCCGCAGCTGCTACGACATGAATATCCACGCCGGGCGCAAGCACATCGGCGATCACGTTCACTTTCTTGGTGGTTGTTCCTGCCTGGATCGACGTGTAGTTGAGCCACAGCGAGGTATTGGCGCTGGGCGCTACGATCTTGTTCCCCGCTTCATCGCTGGCGGGCTTGGTAAAGGTGGCCGTAAAGTTTGTGGATGTAGCCGCTTCAATATCAAGCAGCGCCACTACGGGGACCTCCACGGTAATGGTATGGTCGTCGGTGTCCGTATCCTGCGCCACAGCACGGCCGGAGAAGCCTGCCAAAGTCGCTGCAAACATGAACGAGAGGAGGGTGTAACGTTTTTTCATAACACTGATAGATTGGATTGTTGAATTTCGAGGGTTTCGTAAAAGTTCCTAAACGTAGAAATACTTTTACCAATACACAACACTTACGGGAAATATTTACGCATAAAAGTCTGACTTTTAACGCCAACGGTTACATGTGTCTGAACCCACGCAAATGGACGATTAAGCACGAGCGGCTTATTGCGTCCACTTTTGTGCAATTATCATTTTGACAGCTCCGGGGACGGCTGTATTATTACATCAAAAACTGAAATAATGAAAATAACCTATTACGGCCATTCGTGTTTCTCCGTCGTTGCGGGGGGCAAAACGATCCTGTTCGATCCCTTCATTTCGGGCAATGAACTTGCCAGCGGCATTAACCCCGACGATATCAGGGTGGATTATATTTTTGTTTCGCACGGCCATTTCGATCACTCGCACGATGTGGTGAAAATCGCCGGTAACAACGATGCCATGGTGGTGGGAAGCTGGGAATTGTACACGCATTTCGGCGCGCAGGGCGTGAAAAATGTGCATCCGCTCAATCCCGGAGGCAAATGGGCATTCGATTTCGGCATCGCGAAAGGTACTGCGGCCGTGCATTCGAGCAGTTTCCGGGATGGCAGCTACGCCGGTGTGGCGGAAGGTTTTGCATTTAAAACCGAAGATGGGAATTTCTATTACAGCGGAGATACTGCGCTGACGCTCGATATGTCACTCGTCGCGAAATGGGCCAAACTGGATTTTGCCGTGTTACCGATCGGCGACGTGCTCACGATGGGCATCGAGGACGCGATCGAAGCAGCGAAATTGCTCGGCGTGACCCGGGTACTGGGCGTGCATTACGATACGTTCGGGTTCATCAAGATCGACAAGGCGGAGGCTATCAAGGCATTCGGCGAGGCAGGCCTGACGCTGCATTTGCCGGAAATAGGCGAGACGATCACGATCTAGCGCGGGCGGGCGTATTTTTTAATTCATTTTTAATTACAACGCCTGCTTCTTAACGATATATTTCGACCACAATAACAATTGCACCAAGTGCGGTTATTGCTATTGAGTTATGTAGTTGAAAATCCATTGGCCCTATGTTCAATGGATTTTTCTTTTTACCGGTTTTCAAGCCAGCCGAGGAAATGGCTTACTTTTTCCTTTCCTATCAGCAGCTTTTCGGGTGTCGGCAGGGTGAGCTTGATGAAAAGCTTTCTCGAAAAATAATGCTCCACCTCTTTCACCGCGTCGAAATTCACGAGGTACTGGCGGTTCAGCCGGTAAAACTGGGACGCCGGCAGCATTCCCTGCACTTCTTCCAGCGGCTGTGTGAGGGTATAGTCCTGGTTGTCAAACGTGCGCAGCCAGGTGGTTTCATTGTGGATGTAGAAGAATGCGATCGTCTCGGTTTTGATGGTAATGTATTTGTTCTGCTTGAAAACGAGGAAGCTCTTTTTGCCCTCGGGTTCGCCGAGTTTCTTCAAAAGCATTTCCAGCTCGGGTACCAGCGGTTTTTCGGAGGAAAAATAGCTTTTCAACTGGCTGAGCTTGTCGAGTGCGCCTTCAATGTGCTCTTTCTTAAATGGTTTGAGCAGATAGTCGATGCCATTGGCCTTGAATGCCTCGATCGCGTAATGGTCGTAAGCCGTGCAGAATATCACCGGCGGTACTACCTTCACCGCCTCGAAAATCTCGAAACAAAGACCGTCCGAAAGCTGGATATCCATGAAAATCAGGTCGGGCTGGGGCATTTCGGTGAGGTAGGAAACGGCCCGTTCCACACTTTGGATCGTGGCTACCACCTCGGCTTCGGGACGGAGCGTGGTAATGAGCTGCGCCAGCGAGCGGGCCGTTTTGATTTCGTCTTCAATGATTACGATTTTCATGAATAAGCGGCAGTTTGACCCTGAAATATTCCTGGTCGTTTTCGATTTGTACTTTTTGGTTCAGCAGGTGGAAATACCGGCGGTTGATATTGTCGAGCCCCACCTCGGTTGAATGCTCGGGGTTCTTTTTCAGTTGCAGCGGGTTTTCGACGATCAGCAGGCCATTCTCTTCATAAATGGTAATGTGCAGCGGCTTATCGAGCGAGACTACATTGTGCTTAATGCAGTTCTCGACCAGCAGTTGCAGCGTAAAGGGCGGTATCCAGGTGCGGTAAACGTCGTCCGGAACCCGGTATTCCAGCTCGATACCCTCTTCGAACCGCGCTTTGAGCAAATACATATAAGCATCGAGTATTTCGATCTCTTCCGAAAGGCTGATCAGGTCGAGCTTTCGGTTTTCTAGTGTAAACCGGTAGAAATCAGATAGTTTCAATATAAAATCGACGCTGTTTTTGTCTTCCAGCTCTACCATCGATTTCAGGGTACTGAGGCTGTTGAAGAGGAAATGCGGGTTGACCTGCTGTTTCAGCAATTCATATTGCGCGCCGAGGTTATCGGCCTTGCTGCGTTCGAGTTCGAGGATCACCTGCTGGTTGCGGTGCGTCTGGTAAAGCAAATGCAGCAGCATGTAGAAGATCAGGTTGATCATGATCCCGCGTACCTCGAACATCAGTACCACCGGCCCGAAATCCAGCGACGGGATGGCCAGTTTCTGCGCGCCCACCATCAGGAACATGAGTACGATGCCGATGGCGATGCTCCGGAACAGCAGCGGGTACGAAAAACCCGAGGCAGAATGTTCTTTCGTGAATTTGGGCAGCGAGTAGATATTGAAATACCACACAAACAATGTGAATGACGTGGTGATCAACGCGCTGGTAACCGCCTCGAAACCATTGGGATGCTTCTCGGCGATTTTGGGAACAGTGGTGAGTATCCCCAGCGAAATCGAACTCAGCCAGACGATCACCGCCGAAACCCTGAATGTCTTTTGTACCATGATTTGTTGGTGTACCGGTTTACGGGAAAACAGACGCCCGTTGGGCAAATATAAAACTAATCCGCTCTGCATTGCTCAAAACGGCATTTTGGCGATTCGTTTGGCCGGAAAGTTCCCTCGTATAATCGATCACAGGGCCCGATTCGCCGGCGGAGACCGTAACCGTTTCCACCGACTGCAAACCGCCATTGATATTACTGCCAAACCAGAGCGGGTTTTGTTTCAGGTCCCACGTCACGAGCTTGAAAACCTCGCCGGGCGTCGGTACGCCGGGCGTCGCTTCGCCGGGCGTCGCTTCGCCGGGCGTCGCCTCGCCGGGGTTGTGTGCGTCACGCACTTGTCCTGCGTGTGCGAGGGCAGCGTCGTTGCCGTATAGCACCGAAATCGTGCGGGTGCGGTCGTTATGGAACGAGGTGATCACGTGCATACCGTTGTCGTTGAAGATCGTTGCCGGATTCGGCGCGAGCTTGCGTGGTTCGTGGCAGGCGGTGAGCGCGAATGCGGCAGAAATGAGTATTACGATGAGGCTTTTCATGAGATGTTGGTTTGTTTTGACCGCCGACGGCTGACCGCCGATTGCGGTATGGTGAACGTTTTGCGGGTAATGACCATGGACGATGGACCGCCGACCATGGTTTATATCTACTGCGATGGTCCATTGTCGATCGTCCATGGTCCATTGTCGATGGTCTATGGTCGGCGGTCGGCCGTCAGTGGTCGGCCGTCGAATCCCGCCTTGCTCGCCGCGGAAATCACTCCCGTTTGGCTGTTTTGCAGAAAAGCAACGACTTCCCATTCGTTTGCATTAAAGCCTTCGGGCAGGTTTATTGCCACATTGCCGTTGGCTGCCGCGGGGAAACTTTGAATGCGGCGGACGATCTGCACATGCGGCAGCAAGCGGCCGGCATTTTCGCCGCGTTTCACCATCGTATGCGCTACTTTTTGTACCAATGCAACCTGCAAAACGGCACCACGGCTCGCATTAGTCGCCCGATAGGCCAGTTTCAGTTTCCCCGCCTCGATCTGCGCTTCCGCAGTTAGTTGCGCCGCAGCAGTGGAGTTCAGTTCAGTTTGCAGTGCGCGTTTGAGCGTTTCCTCCTGCGAACCGATCAGTTCATGCTTGCCATTCACCACCGCCTGCGGCGTATAAACCGTTTCCAGATTGAGCCAGTTGGCATATTGGTACTGGCGTTTTGTAAAGTCTTTTTCGCTGAACACGTCCCGCCAGCCCTGGTGATTCCAGTAATCGACATGGAATGCGAGAAGGTAAACAGGCTTACCCGCATTCTCTTCCTGGATTTTAGCCAGCAGTTTATCCGCCGGCGGGCAGCTCGAACAGCCCTCGGAGGTGAAGAGTTCGACGACGGCGAAGCCTTTGCTGGCCGCGTTGTCCGTGGTTGAGGAATCAGTATTTGGATTGAAAGCCATGGCGGATATTGAAAGGCCAAGTGACAGGAAAAGCGATGTGATGATGGATTTCATGATGGTTGGATGGTTGATTGTTTTTTTGACGGCTGACGGCTGACGGCTGACGGCTGACCGCCGACCATAGACCATGGATTTGTGATGTATTTTTTGGTTGGGTGGATACGCCTTCGGCCGTCGGCGGTCAGCGGCCGGCCGACCATAGACCATGGATTTGTGATGTATTTTTTGGTTGGGTGGATACGCCTTCGGCCATTCGGCGGTCAGCGGTCGGCCGTCGGTTCCGTCGGTATGTCGAACACAAACCCGGTCCCTTTCGCCAACTGGTGGCAGTTGATGCAATTGGTCGCGAATGCGGTCGTCTTTCCGTAGGGCTTCAAATCGAGGCCGTTGAACCTGGCGAAGCCCCAGCCTTCGGTGTCGGCGTACTTTTGGGTGTCGCGTACCATGAGCTGGATGTTGTTGAAATTACCGGGTTTTACATTGCCGTCGGCGTCGGGTGCCTGGCTGGTCCATACCACTTTCACGATCACCGCACCGTCGGGCCAGGGGAGAATGTTGTTTTCTTCCAGGGCTTTTACGGCAATGTCGTTTCCGTAAATAATGCGTGAGGTGCCATTGTCGGGGCGGCCGGTGGAGCTTATCACCTTCCAGTTTTTATAATCATCGAAATAGCGGATGCCGTTAATGGAAGTCGGCACGTGCGATACTTTGGGTTTCCCGATAATCCGGGCAGTGTCTCCCGGGGCATAATGCTTCTGCGAGATGCTGGTTACGTAGTTTTTCAGGACCGCGAGCTCCGCGGGCGTCACCCTCGCGGACGGGTGTGTGGCTGCGTATTCGGGCAGGGGCATGCGGCCCGCGTCGATCATGTTCACAATATACCAGAGCTTGCCTTCCTGCTCTGCCTTCGGAATGCTGTCCCATTCTGAGAAATTGAACCGTTTACGGGCTTCCTCCACATCGGCGGCGACTTTGTAGGAAAACGGCGCGACTTTATCGTACCAGCGCAGGTTGGTTTCATTGGAGTGGCAATCGTAGCAAGAGCGTTTCAGAATGCGGGTCACCTCCTCTGGTCCGTGGAATTCCGACGTTACCGGCGGGTTTTCGATCGCAGGGCTGTTGACTTGCAACACGACGAAACTGGTAAAAAGAATGCCCGCGAGGATTGCGGCGGCGTTGCGGTATGTGTGGCGTTTCAGGGCGTTCATAGCGGTTTGTTTTTTCTCAAAAGTAGGGTTGGGAGCCGCCGGGGGAAATTGGAATCGCGCCCAAGTGGGCACATTCGGGGGTGAAGTAGACAGGTGTAGTCGGGAATTGTCATTGAAATACAATAGTTGACCGCCGATGGCTGACGGCCGACCGCCGAATGCATGTTAGTCGAGTGTGGTCATGTGTGGTCAGGTATGGGTGGGAGGAAGGAAGAAGGGGAGGATGGAGGAAAGGGAGATGGAATAATGGCGGTCGAGGTGGCGGTGGTGGTTGTCCAGTTCGGGGGGCAATGTGTCCGGTTGGGGTGTTTTGCGGTGTGGGTTGCGGCGGGATTGTAGTCTATTTGTATCAGAAATCGCAGCGGAAACACCGATTTCGGGTTCAATTAGAAACTATTATAAGACAACAAAATCAAGTAATCAATTCGCAATCATGGAAACGATCGAAATTACAAAGGCAGCAGGTACTACCACCATCGATAAAGTACTTTACACAGGAAAAACCCACACTTCGGGTGGCCGCGACGGCGCTTCCCGCAGTTCGGACGGTAACCTGGACATTAAATTGACGTCACCGGGCAGTAACGGCGAGGGTACCAACCCCGAACAACTTTTTGCAGCCGGCTGGTCTGCATGTTTTATCGGCGCGATAGGCATTGCAGCAGCTAAGAAGAAAATTACATTGCCCGAAGGTACGGCGGTGGATGCCGAGGTGGATCTGGGCGTTACCAAAGCCGAATACTTCCTGCAAGCCCGCCTGAATGTGAGCCTGCCAGGCCTGGACGAAGAAACCGCTCGCATTCTGATCGAATCCGCGCACCAGACTTGTCCGTATTCCAAAGCGACGCGGGGGAATATTGATGTTACTATTAGGGTGAACGTTTAGTGTTTCTGACCGCCGACGGCTGACAGCTGACGGCCGACCATAGACCATGGACCATCGACACGGTTATCTGTCGAGAGGCCCGTGGTCTTTTTGTTTATGATCGGCAAGTTCGATCTTAGTTACAAACTATGGTCCATGGTCTATGGTCGACGCGAAGCGTCCACGGTCGGCGGTCAATCCATTCATGGTCCATGGTCATTAACCCGAAACGCTCACCATACCGCACTCGGCGGTCAGTGGTCGGCCGACGGCGGTCGGTAATTGGCCGTCAGGCCGCGACGGCGGCCGGCGCTTTCCATTTCGCCACGAACAACTCCTGCAACTGCTCGATTTCCTTTTGATAAATCGTCTTTTTCCTTGTCCCGAAATACAGTGTGTTTTCCAGCGGCGTATTGCCTTCCCACACGAGCCGGATCTGGCCGGTTTCGATGGCCTCCGTGCACAGGAAATGCGGGACGATCGAGAAGCCTTCGCCGTCGCTGAGGCAGCGGATGATGGAGCAGATGTTGGGCACGATGTAGTTGGGACGGAAATCGGGGTGCTGGTCGAAGTTTTTGAGCCAGAAATTCTTCAAATGCTCCATATCGGCGGCGGTGCTGTACCAGATCTGCTGTTTGAGCCAGTTAGCCGCTTCGGTTTTGCTGGACTGGCCGAGCAGATCGATCAGGGGATCAATGTCCGTCTGATTCCCGGCGATGAGCACGATCCTTTCTTTGGAAAACGGTTTGTAAATGAGGTTTTGCTGACTGCCTTGTTGCGGCGTCACGATCAGATCGAGCAGGCCGTTGTCCAGGTCTTGCTGCATTTGCGGGTACTCGCCGAACTTGATGATCAGATTGAACGGCAGGGAGGCAATATGCTCTTCCAGTGTGTATTGGAATGTTTCAAAACACATCCCGACGCTGATCGTCGGCCGCTCGGATTTGGAGCTTTTATGAAAATGCTGCTCCACGGCTTCCAGCTTCCGCAGCGGGTCGAGCACGAAATTGTACAATACCTTTCCCTTCTCGGTCGGTACCATTTTCCGCGGCGACCTGTCGAAGAGCTTATGCCCCGTGTAGGCTTCCAGCGAGTTCAGATGCAGGCTCACGCCCGGCTGCGATATAAAAAGCTCCTGGGCCGCTGCCGAGAGCGTTCCCGTTTCATAGATCGCCTTGAAAGTACGGAGCCATTCCAGATTGAGTACCATATATATCTATAAGTTTTGTAATACAAATATACAATTTAAGTTATTTTGATAATGCATTTGACCGTCGGAAATTTGTAGCATCAAAATCAAAACAGAACATGAAAAAGATATTTGTAATAAACGGCGGCCAGCATTTCGCCCATTCCGGCGGGAAATTCAATCACACGCTGGCGGGATTGGACCAATCCTATTTTACCGAAGAAAACGG
>CAMLNK010000144.1 GCA_946481035.1 uncultured Dyadobacter sp.
GTGACAAAGGGCACCGATCGCTAATCCATACCATTCACATGCTCAATCACCTGGGCTCAAAGCCGTTTCTTCTGATACCTTGGGTTTTTCACAGTGTTTGCGGGTATTGACTAACAACAAAAACTTTCCATGACAGACGACAACGGAATGGTTGGGCGGGTACTGCAAGCCACCCATTATCATGCATTGACCGAGGGCACGGCCATGACGTTCCGGGAAATGGTAAAGGCCGTACATCCGGATGTATGCAAGCATCCCCGTGCGCAGGAGGCCACGAATCACTTGCTCGAAATGTTCCGCCATTTTACCAGCGGCACTGCTTTCACCGACGATTCCGGCGACTTCCGGACGAACGACCATTGGGTGCTTTTCCAGGGTGATAAGCAGGCGGTCGCGCAGGCGAAGCGGAACCAGCTGGAAGTCACTGCCGACGCGACGGAGCATTTCAAGCGGTATATGCCGTATGTCTGGGACTCGGATTTTAGTTTTTTGCTTACCAAACGGGCCATACCGCTGGTGAACCTCACACTGCCGCAGGAACATGTCAACTGGGTCGTATCGCGCCTGCTGGAATTCTGCATGCTGCTTCACAGGCACACGGGGCGTGCGCATCTGGGTCTCACGCCCGCGCAGGTAATGCTCGTGCCCGAGACGCACGGGATCGTCGTGGCGGGCTTTTATCACACATCCGGCTTGAATAGTAAGGTCTCCACCATTTCGGCCGCATACCGGCATTGGTACCCCGGCCAGTTGCTGCGGGACAAGAAAGCAACCGAAAATGTGGACCTCGAAATGGTGAAACGCATCGGCGCTTATCTGCTGGGCGATCGCTCCGGGCTAGGTACCGCGTTGCGGAAAACGCATCACCGGGAGTTTGTGGAATTTCTCCTGAGCTCCGATGACGATTCGCTCACTTGCTACGAAAAGTACCGCGAAATGCTCGGCAGAAATTTTCCATCACAATTCATACACTTAAACATTTGAAACAATGGGCTATTCATCATGGAGCAGTGATTCCTATGACAGCGTCAGCCGGGTGCGCAGGACCCGGTCGATCGACGACAACTTTACACAAAACAAGCTGGGCGTGATCCATCCTGATCTTTCCCCGGTTAATGTCGACGTGCGGGAGTCGAGAGACTCGCATTTACATCCGAACTCGGTGCCGATCATCGTGGCGCTCGATGTGACCGGCTCCATGGGTTCGATCCCCGAAAACCTGATCAAAAACAAGCTGGGAGCATTGATGAACACATTGATCGATAACGGCATTCTGGATCCGCAAATCATGTTCGTGGCTGTCGGAGACCATATTTCGGACGATTACCCATTGCAAGTCGGCCAGTTTGAATCAGGTACGATGGAGCTGGACGATTGCCTTTCCAAGATTTTCATCGAGCGGGGCGGAGGCGGCCAGAACCGCGAAAGCTACCCGCTCGCCTGGTACTTCGCCGCAAGGCACACATCCATTGATTCTTTCGAGAAAAGGCAGGAAAAAGGCTTCCTGTTCACGATCGGCGATGAAGGTTTTCATGATTTAATGGCCGCGGACGTGTTGCAGGCCAAATGCGGGTACAAGGGAAGGGAAAATCTCACGGCGCCGTCGCTGCTGAACGAGGCATGCCGGTCCTATTTCGTTTTTCATATTCATGCCAATGAAGCCAGCTACCACAACGATCACTTTGTGTTTTCACAATGGAAAACCCTGCTGGGGGAACGTTTCCTGGTACTGGAAGACCAGAACAACATCGCGGAGCTCATTGCTACCACCGTGGCACTTGTGAAAGGGGTTAGTGCCGATGTGGCGATGAGCAGCTTCGACAGCAAAACCCGGCAGTCGGTTTCCAACGCATTGGTGGCTGTTAAAGATTCGCTCGTTCGCCGGGATCATGGTAATTCCGGCATTATCGCTTTGTAAATGGGGAGAAATCACATCGTTTTAGGGATGGGTTATGGCGATGAAGGAAAGGGTGTTTTCACGGACTACCTTTCCTCGAAGCTGGATCACCCGGTCGTGATCCGTTTCAACGGCGGTCACCAATGCGGGCACACGGTAATGCATGCCGATGGCCATCTTCACGTATTTTCGAACTTCGGGGCCGGCTCTTTCCGGGAAGTACCCACGTTTTTCTCCCGGTTTTGCACGATCGATCCCATGGGTATTGTGCGGGAATTCAGGGCATTGCAGCGAATGGGAGTCTGTCCGGCGCTGTTTGTGGACCCGTTAGCAATGGTTACTACGCCTTTTGATAAATTCTACAATATTAATGACCGCGCGAACCTCGGCCATGGGACGGTGGGCGTCGGATTTGGCGCGACCATCGAGCGTAACCAGGGCCCTTTCAAGCTCCATGCGCAGGATCTGTTCTTTCCAGCCGTTTTTCAGCGCAAACTGGAAGCTGTGCGCGATTATTACCGCGTCAAACTGAAAGGCCGTGGCCTGGAAAGCTGCCTGGAAGCGCTCGAACTGGAAATAATGCGGGTCGAGCCGTTTCTGCGCGATGCCGATGCCACCCGCGACATTATCTGCCTCCTGACCGAAAACCAGTTGTTTGAAATGGGCTTTAAAAACCACATTTTCGAGGGCGGGCAGGGGATATTGCTGGATATGGATTTTGGGATCTTTCCTAATGTCACACGTTCCAATACGACCAGTAAAAATGCATTTGAAATACTGCAACGCAATTGCCTGCGGTACGCGCCCACAGTATATTACCTGACCAGGGCCTACCAAACCCGCCATGGCAACGGCTGGATGCCGGCAGAAGACTATCCGGTTTCACTGGTTAATAATCAGCATGAAACAAACACTGAGGAAGGTCATCAAGGGGTATTCCGGGCGGGCATTCTCGATACGGACATGCTCAGGTACGCATTGCAATGCGATGCCAGTTTTTCAGGTAATGCTGAAAAGCGAATGGTCATTTCCTGTATGGATCAGCTGACGAGCTATCAATACCTTTCGGGAGGCAATGTGCTGACGGCGCCGGACAGGGATTCGTTTTTGAAGCAAATCGCGCTTTGCGATAAGGTGTTGACGAACGACGGGCCGGGCCCGGACACCATCACGCTATGGCGTTGAGTAAAATATGGGTGATACTTATAATATATTTAATACTTTTAGTAAGTTTTTGCCTGCCGGTAGAAAACGATCCCTAAATGCCCCAGGCGGTGATCATCAGGCTTCTCGGCCCGCCATAGTCGCGGTGTTCACAGAGGTAAATGCCCTGCCAGGTACCTAGCGCCAACCGGCCGTTCCGCACGGGGATCATGACGGAGCTTCCCAGCAGCGAAGCTTTCAAATGCGCGGGCATATCGTCGGAGCCCTCATAGTCGTGCCGGTAATCGGGGTCGTTTTCAGGGACCGACTTATTGAAATACATTTCAAAATCGATGCGTACCGTTGGGTCCGCATTTTCGTTGATCGTCAGCGAAGCCGAGGTGTGCTGAATGAATACCTGGCACATCCCGGCCCTGATTTCGCTGATCGATGGTAATGCGTGCAGAATTTCTCCGGTAATGAGGTGGAAACCGCGGCTCCTTGCTTTGAGCTGAATGCCTTGCTGGAACATTTTCATAAAATGCCTGATCGATATTTGGCCCGCAAGAAAGCACAATTCCGGCTATTTTTACATGTACCGCATGCCCGGATAGCCGAGCAGCCTCCGCCAGAGCGCGATTTGCCCGATGATATTCGCCTCGCGGTAGATCGAGAAAGTGATCAGTTCGAAGAGCGACAGCGAGAACTCCGGCCCCATATCGATGCGCCGTTCCAGTTCCTCGTCGCTGACCTTGCTCAATGCTTCTTTCAGGATGGGCGTGATCTTGTTCCAATCCTCCTGATAGGATGCAATCTGCGGATACTCCACGCCGTCCTGGATTCCTTTGAAATCTTTGAACAGTTCATTGGCCTGCTGCTGCCCGTCGTAGCCCAGCTGGCGGGCGAGGTCGAAACGTTGCTCCACGAGCGCGCCCGCGAGCCAGCCGATGTGGTTAGCCTTGGTATCGAGGCGTTTTTGGGTGTCCGCGTGCGAAATATTCTCCGTCACAAAAGCAAAAAATGGTGTTTGCAAATCGTAGAGGCTGATAATGCCCTGCATTCTGGTGCTTTTTACGTTTTCCATGTTTCTATTGAAGGTTAAGGATGATTATTTTTCAATTTCAATGACCGACAGGATATTACCCGCAGGATCGGTGAACCAGGCGATGGTCGGACCGTTTCCGCGCATGATATTGTCGGGGTCCGTCTTGAAGCCGGGCCAGTCGTAGCTTTCGAACTGCACTCCTTTGGATTTGAGTGCTTTAACAGTCCCTTCGACGTTTTTGACAGGAAAATTAAGGACGGTAAATGTCGCCGGCTCATGATTGGGTTTTTCATACAGGATCACTTCATAACCGCCGTAAATGTTCAAATGGAGCACCGGCATTTCCTGTTCCTGTGAAACCTCAATACCGAGTATTTCACCGTAAAATTGTCTGGCTTTCTGCAAGTTGTCAACCGAATACCCGCTGAATGCTTTGGTTTGTCCAAACATAGTTGTGTAGGTTAGTTGTTGATTAAAAATAAAAGGACTATCAGGCCTCTTCGCTGACAGGCACGTCGTCTGTGTCGTATTCGGGCGTAGGTTTTTGATATACGAGCGACAATTTCCGGTACGCCGCCGATTGCATGGCGACCAGCGTGACGATGAGGCCCACAATGCCCGTAACGATAAACAAAAGCGCCAGACCGCGCGCCGTACCGGTCCCGAACCAGGAGCCGATCAGGCGTACCCCGGCACCTGTGGTCATAAACGGAATGAAAATGAACTTGGCAACAGGCCCGATCATGAATGCGGTGATGGGAGAAGCTGCCTGCTCAATGCTTTGCGCAAAGCCGAACACCCGCCCCTGCCTTTCGTGCGGGATGACCTTTTGAAGGATCGTTTGTTCCGTAGCTTCCACCACCGGGATCAGGCAGAGGTAAACGAACATACCGATGCCCAGCAAAACAATGGACGACTGAATGGGGAAGACCATGCAGATCAGCCACATCACGATATTGGCCGTAAACAAGGTTTTTAAGGGCATTTTACCCAAACCACGCTTCGCTACCACGAGTCCGCCGACGATGAAACCCAGGCTCAGCACGCCCCAGAGAATTCCCCACGCCTGTACCGACACGAGCGAGAGTCCGTAAGCGTCCATGAGCGACATGAATACCCCGCCGAGGAAATTGTTGAAAGTGTTGAAGAAAATCAATCCGAAAAGCCCGGGTACTGTGCCTACGGCCGCAATTGTGCCTCGGATATCGATTTGCTGGGTATGCGATTCGGTGTGGACGACCTCTCTTTCGGGAATGGAGATCGTGAGCAAATGCAGGATCACCAGCACGCTCAGCCCGATGGCCAGTACCATCATCCACAACACCCCCAGATAACCGATCACCAGCCCGCTGAAAATCGAAGCGATCAAAAACGATACCCCGTTCGCGGTGCCGACCATGCCGTTGGCTTTGTCGCGGTTTTCTTCTTCAATTAAGATGGTAACCACCGTCGACAATGCAATGGTGCGGATATTTCCCGTAATGGCCCCGAAAAGACAAAGCGTGATGAAAAGCCAGAGATTAATGCTCGAATCATCCTTGAAAACTGCCTCCGGCGTGGTGACATAAATGATCAGCGCGAGAATGTATAGTACCAGTGTAGCGCTCGCCGACAAGAGCATTGAGGTCTTTTTGCGATACCGGTCGACGATCGAGCCCAGGAAAAAGCCCGAAACGGCTACGGTGGCCAGGTACACCCCGGCCATAACCGATGTGGCGACGACCGATTTGGTTTCGAGATAGACCCAGAATGTGACTGCAAACCAGACAAACGTGTTCGTAAGCGCGGCCGCCAGCGAGTTGGCTAAAACCGCATAAAAGGTTTTCATAACGATATGGGTTAACAACCGGGTTGTCACCGGTTCGCGAAGTGTTGATACAAAAATACGGCCATCCGTGCATTTTTCCGGGGTGAATATGGGACAAAATGCAGGTGTGATTGTGCCAAACGAAGTTTCGGCAGAGAGGGGCTAATCCGGAAGAAAATGAAAAACCCCGGCAGGACCGGGGTTTGAATTATTGGGGATCCACGCGTTGGCTGGCGGCTCTGGGAACGCTGTATTGCGACGGCCGTGGCGAAGTAGCTGGTGTATTAACCTGCCCCGGCTGCGACACCGGCTGGCCGGTAGTTGCGGGTGCGGTAGTTTGCACAGGCGATGTTTGCGTTGCAGGTGTATAAGTGCCGGTAGGCGTTGCCACGCTGGACGTTCCCACGCCGGGCGTTCCCGCAGGGGCCTGTTGCAGCTGTACCTGTACCTGGCCGGACGTGGCGCCCGATTGCTGTTGTGTCGCTTGCGGTTGGTAACGTTCCGGCATAGTCCGCGGGTCTTGCGACGTCGTTACTTTCGGCACCATTCCTTGTTTGGTAACCGGGCGGGAATTGACTTCAAAGCCCAGGTCCTGTACGTCCGATACCTTTTGAACGGGAGCGGCGACCGGCGCAGCCTGCACAATGGTACCCAGGTGCCCGGGCGCTTCCGGTGCTATCTGCCCGGTAGGTTGAGGTTTGTAAGTGGCCGCAGGGGCCGATTGTACGCCGGAGTAAGCCTTGGGGATCTGCCCCGTCGGGGCGGGCTGCCTTACCTGCGCATTGGCGTGTGTTACTGCAAACAGAAAGCCCGCAGCTGCTGCTACTGTCGATACTTTGATTTTCATGTGCGGCATAGTTCTCTTATTCAAGTGTTTCAATGCTGCTAAGGTAGGTACTAAAACCATTCCATGAAAATGAACGCTCCATTTCCGTTTTGGTCCGGACCGAGCTTGATGCACAAATCCGGACAAAAATGGAAAGGGAGCGAAAACTTATCGGCAACTAGGCACGATCCCAGAAGAACGGAGGCTCCACGCCCAGCGCGCGCAGGTACACGAAGCCCTGTGCCCGATGGTGAATCTCGTTGTCGACCAGATAAAGGATCGTATTATAGATAGTATTCTCATACATACCGAAGGCAGCTTCTACTTCATTGAACCTCTGTGCGGGAATCTGTGGCCACAGCGTATTGATATAGTCGGTAACCAGGTCCCAAAGGTTGAGTACTTCCGCTTTGGTGGCAGGTGCGGGCGTCGAATAGTCGAGTTTCGGGTCGCCGAACGTCCAATCGCCGAATGCGATGCCGCGGATACCGGGAGCGGCGAGGCCGATCATCTCCATGGTGAGCCCGGCGTAAGTACGCATGCCGCCGATCGAAAAAGTATAAAACTGATCCTCAGGAAATGCCTCGATAACCTTGCGGCTGAGCCTGCGGTGGCCCTGCCAATGTTCCAGAAGTGCCTCAGCTGTGATAACGGTTGTAGTAGCTGCCAGTTCTTGTGCGGTGTTGTTAGTCTCCATGTCAAAGGTTTTTATAGTTTATTGTTTGATTACATTACAAACTAAACATCGCCGAGTGACAGCAGTATGTCAGCAGCATTTCCGCACCTTTGAAAAAAAATGAATTTATTTCAAAACCGTCAGATCCGGCCCGAAATGATAGGTTTTGCCTTTCACCGTGGGGATGGATACCACTTTGTTGCCGTAGCGCACCTTGCATGCATTCCCAGCTTTGGACCGGATCGTAAGGCCCGCGAGCCGGCCTTTTTTCCATTCCATATCCATTTCAAAACCGCCGCGCGCGCATAAGCCGCTCACGCGGCCGTCGGGCAATGCCCCGGGAAGGGCGGGAAGCAGGTTGATCTCTCCCAAATGGCTTTGTACCAATGTTTCGAGGATCCCGGATGCGCCACCGAAGTTACCGTCAATCTGGAACGGCGGGTGTGCGTCGAACAGGTTGGGGTAGGAGCCGCCTCCGCTCATTTTCTGGCCGGCATCATACACCGGGTTGAAAAGCTTGCGGATCATCGTGTAGGCGTGCTCGCCATCGAGGAAGCGCGCCCAGTAGTTGATTTTCCAGGCCAGGCTCCATCCCGTGCCGTCGTCGCCGCGGTAGTTGAGGGATTTCATGGCTGCTTTCAGCAGGTCCGGTGTGCCGTTGGGCGTAATTTCCTCGCCCGGGTACACGCCCA
>CAMLNK010000145.1 GCA_946481035.1 uncultured Dyadobacter sp.
AAAACATCATCCCCGGTGAAAAGAAAGCAACCCAATACGGTCCGTAGTTCGGTTTCGGTCTTTGTTGGGTTGGCGTATTTCAATTCCTCGATGAGGTTATGAGCCACGTTGAGGGATTCGAGCTGGTGCTGGGCGTAAAATGTAAACGATACATTGTGTCCCAGCCTTCTCTTGCCTTCAATAGGCTCCGTACCGGCCACAATGCGAAGCACCGTGGATTTACCGCGACCGTTAGCACCTATCAGCGCGATCTTGTCGCCTCGTTCCATGCTCACATTCGTAGCATCGAGGATCACTTTTTCGCCATAAGCCTTCGAGGCATCTTCCAGCTGAAATACGTGGCGGCCTGGCTGCGTGGTAAACTGGAAGCGGAAATGCACTTTCGCGTTCTCGTCCAGCACCTGATCAACGACGTCCATCCGGTCCAATGCCTTCACGCGGCTTTGTACCTGGCGCGATTTGGTGGCTTTGGCTTTAAAACGTTCAATAAAGCGCTCGGTCTGGCGAATTTTGGCCTGCTGGTTTTCATAGGCGCCGCGCTGAATATCATTGCGGAGCGCTTTTTCTTCCAGGTAATAGGAGTAGTTACCGGCGTAGTAATTAAGTTTTCCCCCTGAAACTTCCACAGTTGTATCAATCGTATTATCGAGGAACTGGCGGTCGTGGGAAACGACGATCACAGCCCCTTCATAACTCTGCGTGTATTTCTCCACCCATTGAATGGACGGAAGGTCCAAGTGGTTGGTAGGCTCATCGAGCATTAAGAGCGATGGCTTTTGCAAAAGCAATTTCGCGAGCATTACGCGCATCCGCCACCCTCCGGAGAATTGGCGAAGCGGCAGGTTCAGGTCGGCTGTTGAGAAACCGAGACCTTCCAGGATCGCTTCTGCTTTGGATTGAACGGAATACCCATCCAATGCTTCAAACTCTTCCTGCACGCGGGCGAGTTTGTCGACAAGATCGTCGGTATAATTATGCTCCATATCGTGCAGGATTTTATCCATTTGCACTTGGAGAACGTTTTGTCTTTCAAATGCCTGCATAGCCACCGAAAGGATCGAATCTTCGGTTTGGTACGAAAGTAAATCCTGGTTCAGGAAGCCGATCGTGCAGTCGCCAGCCTTGGAGATCGAGCCGCCGTCGGGCTGGAACTCTCCGTTGATCATGCGCAATAGGGTAGACTTGCCGGTACCGTTCAGTCCGATGAGCCCGATCTTTTGTTTTGGCTTGATATGTAGTGAGGCGCCGTCGTATAAGGCACGGTCGCCCAGGAAATAGCTGAGGTTCGTAATCGCGATCATGGTGCAAAGGTACGGGGAAAGAAGCAGATAGAAAAAGCGCGATGTTGGAATAGTTATAAAGGCATTCGCGGTGTCGTTATGAATGGGTTATTTATGTAAATTTGATCAATGAACAATCTATTCCCGATATTCCTGAAACTCGAAAACCTGCACACGCTCATTGTGGGCGGCGGCTACGTAGGTTTGGAAAAAATTACTGCGGTTCTCGACAATTCCCCGCTCGCACGTGTGACGCTCGTCGCACCCGAAATCCGCGGAGAAATCAGAGATATTGCCGCGGCCAATTCCCGAATAAATCTAATTGTGCGGAAGTTTAACGACGATGATCTGCTGGAAAAGGACCTGGTGATCGTGGCCACGAACGACAAGTCAGAGAACAAACGGATCTGGGAGGCTGCCCGCGCCAGGCATATCCTCGCAAATGTGGCCGATACGCCCGCTATCTGCGATTTCTACCTTTCTTCGGTCGTCAGGAAAGGTAATCTCAAAGTGGCTATCTCTACCAATGGAATGTCGCCGACATTTGCCAAAAGGCTCAAAGAAGTTCTTGGCGAAGCGCTTCCCGATAACCTCGAAACAGCTATGGAGCAGCTCAAAGCCGTCCGAGATATGCTGAAAGGCGATTTCGCCTCGAAGGTCGATGAGTTGAACCGAATTACTTCGGTTTTGACGGAAAAGAAAAAAGATGTCTCCTGAGGCCGCTTAAATCGCACTCTCGGTACAATAAAATGCGATTTTGCAGTGTTTTTAGAAAGATAATTTGTTGAAATCACGCTGCGCATCTCCACAGTATCGGTATCTTGTGCGTATTGAGTATATTCTTTTGTTTCCGCACAACTAATCGGCTTTATTTTTTGTCACCGCCAGTGGTGGAATGTTTTCGCTTTTCGTGCGATAATACGTATTATTGAATCTATTAATATTTAAACCCGCTTCGGGCGGACGGACAGTTATTTGGGGTTAGACTTATACTTATTTATATGAATCTTTTCTATCGGATCAGTGGCCTGAGTCGGCTTATTGCGTTGCTCCTGGGTTTCTTCTTTCTGTCCGTTTTCGCTCCTCCGTTTTCTTCGTTTGCATTGGGCGCCGATATCGACGTCGAAGGTGTCGTGAAAGGAATTACGGGCGACCCGCTCGTGGGGGCGACTGTGCGGGTGAAAGGCGTGCTGAAAGGAACCGTCACCAATGAAAAAGGCGAGTTTCTATTGCAGGGGGTCGACAATAATGCCACGGTTGTGGTCACCATGATCGGCTTTTTGCCCAAAGAAGTGAAAGCGGCCCGGAAGCTGACGATCGAGCTTGTCGAAGACGTTGTAGGCTTGCAGGACGTGGTAATCACCGGTTTTCAACAAATTAATAAAGACAAATTCACAGGCTCGGCGGTAACGCTTAAAACCGATGATGTGAAGATCGACGGTTTGCCCGACGTCAGCCGGATGCTCGAAGGCCGTGCGGCAGGGGTATCGATCCAGAACGTCTCCGGTACTTTCGGAGCTGCACCCAAGATCCGTATCCGCGGTGCAACTTCGCTCAATGGTGCCAACAAACCGCTTTGGGTAATCGACGGCGTTGTGCAGGAGGATATTGTGAATATTTCGAACGACCAGCTTTCCAGCGGCGACCCTACGACGTTGCTCGGCTCGGCGGTAGCAGGGCTTAACCCGAATGATATTGAGACTTTCGATATATTGAAAGACGCCGCCGCTGCGGCATTGTACGGTGCCCGGGCGATGAACGGGGTGATTGTGATCACGACCAAAAAAGGGAAGAGCGGCAAACCCTTGATTACCTATTCGGGCAATTTCAGTACGCAGCTGGTGCCTTCCTACCGCAATTTCAACATTATGAATTCGGCGCAGCAAATGTCGGTGCTGGGGGAACTGGAAAGAAAGGGGTATTTGAATTCAGGGATCCTTTCCAAGCCGGATTACGGGGTTTATGGTAAAATGTACAATCTCATGACCGGAGACAACCAGGGTAATTTTCCTCTGGAAAACTCTACGGAGGCCAAACGGAATTTCCTCATGGGTTACGCCAGGGCAAATACAGACTGGTTCGATGTCCTTTTCAAACAGAATTTCATTCACGAACACTCTCTGAGCGTTTCTTTCGGAACGGATAAATCCAGTTCTTATGCGTCTGTCAGCTATTTGGATGATAATGGCTGGACGATTGCCGACAAAGTAAAACGCTACACATTAAATTTTAACAACACCTACCAGCTTTCCAATCGCCTGACCATTGGTCTCACGACTCTTGCTTCCGTAAGACGCCAGCAGGCTCCGGGCTCGCTGAGCAGGAGAAGCAACCCGGTGGAAGGTAAGTACGACCGGGATTTCGATATCAACCCGTTCAGCTACGCATTGAACACCAGCCGGACGCTCACCGCTTACGACGAGAATGGTAACCTTGAATTCTTCCGCAGAAATTTCGCGCCTTTCAATATTGTTTCGGAATTGGCCAACAACAGGATCAACCTGACGCTGGCGGACATCAAACTGCAAGGAAATCTTTCCTATAAAATCACCGACGATCTGAGTTATGATTTTCTCGGTGCATTAAGGTACATTCAGACCGGCCGGGAGCATATTATTACCGAGCATAGCAACATGGCCAATGCCTATCGCGCCGCCGATAACTCAACTATCGCATTGGCTAACAAATATCTCTACACCGATCCCGACGTACCCAATGCATATCCGGTGGTGGTGTTGCCGAGCGGTGGTTTTTACAACCGGAACGAAGATCAAATGTTGTTCTATAATATAAGGAACAACCTGCGCTACAACAAGAAAATCGGGGAGCGGCACGAGGTGAATGCGCTGGTGGGGCAGGAAGTGAAATTTACCAACCGCCAAAATTCCAATAACACCGGCTACGGTTTCCAGTACGACCAGGGGGGAACACCTTTTGTTGACTACCGTATTTTGAAGCAAACTATCGAGACCAATTTCCAATATTATGGAATGCAAATGGATTACGAGCGCTTTGCGGCATTCTACGGAAGTCTCGGATACACTTTGGACGGCAAGTACAACGTCACCGGTTATGTGCGGTACGATGGTTCGAACCGATTTGGAAAGTCGGCCATCGCACGCTGGCTGCCTACGTACACGGTAGCAGGTTCCTGGAATTTCGACCGGGAGAATTTTTTCAAAAACCTGAAATGGCTTAGCATGGGCCGTTTGCGCCTGAGCTACGGGCTTTCGGCGGACACCGGGCCGGCTACCAATGCGGCGGTGTTGCTGCAAAGCATTATCACCCGCAGGCCTTACGTGGATGAAAAAGAATCGGCGATACAATTGGCTGCATTGCAAAATACCGAGCTGACCTGGGAGAAGCTGTACAGCGGAAACGTCGGCCTGGACGTGGGCTTGTTTGCTAACCGGATCAATTTTACACTCGATGGCTATATTCGCAACAGTTTCGACCTGATTGACCAGATCAAGACCTCGGGTATCGGCGGGCAGATTTACAAAGTGGCCAACTATGCCGATATGGAATCGTACGGCGCCGATTTTTCCGTGGACGGGGTGTTGCTCAAAACCCGCGACTGGGATTTCCGCTCGCGCGTCACGTTCGGATATTCACACACGCTCATCACGAATGTGGATAACAGCCCGGGCATTTTCGATCTTGTGAAAGCGGAAGGGGCCAACATCCAGGGCAAGCCGGTCCGCAGCCTTTTCTCGATCGATTACCGTGCATTGAACCCGAAAACAGGTGTGCCGATATTCCTGAACGAGAAGGGGGAAGTGAGCTCGGACGTGTATTTGCAAGACCAGAATATTCAATACCTCAAATATGAAGGACCGGTAGATCCGCCATTTACAGGTGGTTTCAACAACACGCTGGCTTACAAAGGCCTTTCGTTGAATGTTTTCTTTACCTATCAGGCCGGTAACAAAATTCGTCTTAATCCATTGTACAAAAGCACATTCAGCGACCTGGATGCCATGCCGAAGGAATTCCTGGATCGTTGGGTGATGTCGGGCGATGAAAAATCTCCGGCGACACCAGCCATTTCGGATCAGCTCGAATTGCTTTACCTGCAAGGCACCTATCCTTACAACATTTATAATTACTCGACCGAGCGCGTCGCGAAGGGCGATTTCGTGCGGTTGAAGTCCGTGTCGCTGGCTTACAAACTGCCGTTACAGGTTATTTCACGTTACGGTTTCAAAGCGGCTAGCATTCAGGTATCGTCGATCAACCCTTGGCTGATTTATTCGGATAAAAAACTGAAAGGTCAGGACCCCGAGTTCTTCAACTCCGGGGGCGTTGCGCAACCTATCCAGAAGCAGTTCACGGTTGCATTAAAACTGACATTGTAAAGTGAGGATGATTCATTTTGAAGATATGACTACCATCAGAAATTTCAGGAAAATAATGCTGATCCTCCCGCTGCTGGCATTGGCCGGTTGCGAGGACTTCCTTTCAAAGGAGCCGGATAGTACCCGGGCGGTCATCAATACGCCCAAGAAGGTTTCCCAACTACTCACTACGGCTTATCCACAGGCGGGTTATGTAGTGTTTTCGGAAGGAATGAGTGATAATGTAGCCGACAAAGGGGTTGGCCAGGATGACAAAACCAACCGCGGATCGTTTCTTTTCGAAGTAGTAGAAGCGACTGTCGACGAGCAGGATTCTCCCGACCAGTACTGGGCCGAGTGCTACCGTGCGATTTCCGTGGCGAATGAGGCCCTGGATATTATCAGCAAAGTTTCCGATCCGGAAAATTACAATGCGCAGAAAGGCGAGGCGTTGCTGGCGCGTGCTTATGCACATTTTATGCTGGTAAATTACTACTGTAAATTTTTCGATCCGCAACAGGCGAACGATAGTCCGGGCATACCTTATGTGACAGTGCCCGAGGATGTGGTGATCAAGCAATATGAGCGTGGGACGGTGGCTAATGTGTATCAGATGATTGAAAAGGACTTGCTCGAAGGGCTTCCGCTGATCAGCGACGGTACTTACACTGTACCGAAGTACCATTTCAACCTGGCGGCTGCCAATGCATTCGCGTGCCGGTTCTACCTGGTGAAAAAGGATTACCAGAAAGTATTACAATATGCTAATGCGGCTCTTCCGAGCAATAATTTCGGCGAAAATATGCGCCCATGGAACACGACTTATTCGAGCATGTCGCCGGCTGAGTTGTTCAACATCTATTCGCGTGCGACCGAGAACGCCAATTTACTGCTCGTGGAGACTTCGTCTACCTACGGCCGCTACGTGGCGTCGTACCGTTATGGAATGACCTACGCCAAGTGGCAGGAGATCTCGGTGAGCGAGCAAATCATCGCTGGTGGTGCGAGCTGGGCGTTTCCGCTTTATTACCGCGGTGACAACAATTACTTTATCCCAAAACTGAACGAGTACTTTGTGCGTGAATCGGTGAATGCGGAGATCGGGCTTCCTTACGTAATGCTGCCGGTTTTTACAATTGAGGAAGTACTTTTCAACCGGATCGAGGCGAATGCATATCTCAATAACACCTCTGCCTGCCTTACCGACCTTAATACGTACGTCAGCAAGCGGGTATCCAATTACAACGCCGCCACGGATAAGGTGACAGCCGCCAGCATGCAAAGCTATTTCGGATCGAGTAATCTAAGAAACAACATTGTGAACACGGTACTCGCATTCAAACGTGTTGAATTTGTGCAGGAGGGAATGCGCTGGTTTGATTTGCAACGTTACAATGTTCCTGTTACGCACACGACGAAGGGAGGATCGGTTATTTCGGTTCCGGCCGGCGACAACCGCAGGGTATTGCAAATTCCCCAGACAGCCGCTCTTTCAGGTGTAGCACAAAATCCAAGATAAGAAAGCCATTCATTATGAAAACGATATTCTCCCATTTTACCCATTGCATTGTTGCCGCCCTGCTGCTCGGCACGGGATTGACCTCCTGTAAAGAAGACGACATCGGCGAGGTAGACGATATTTCGGGACTCGGTGGCGACGATTGGGTACAGGGCCCCGTCGATAAATGGATCCACGACAGCCTCGTGGTGCCCTACAACATTTCGGCCAAGTACAAATGGGATCAGTTCGAATTCGGGAATATTACCAAAAACCTGGTGCCGCCTGATGAAGCGCAGGTAGTTCCGTTGCTGAGCACGATCAAAAAGGCTTGGACCAATCCTTATGTGGAGGAAGCGGGAAAAGTGTTTTACAACAAATATTCTCCCAAATTCTTCATCCTTTCGGGTAGTAATGAGTATAACTCCGAGGGCTCCATCACACTCGGAACCGCGGAAGGTGGCCGGAAGGTGATCCTGTACGGTGTAAACCTTTTCAAGATCAAAGGAATGACAGGCTATGACCCCGGGCGCGATTCATCTTTTGTCAAAGATTGGTTCCTGCATACGATCCATCACGAGTTTGGCCATATTTTGCACCAAACAGTGCTGTACCCGGTGGAATATAAGAATATCTCAAAATCATATTATCAGGGTGGAAACTGGATCAACTGGAATGATGCCGATGCACGCCGCGACGGTTTTATTACCGCTTACAGTTCTTCTGCATTCGATGAAGATTTCGTGGAAATGATCGCGATGATGCTGACGGAAGGCAAAGCCGGTTTTGAGAAATTGGTCAATTCCATACCTGAGGGAACGAGCCCTCACGGCGTAACAAAGGCGCAAGCACAGGCCGCATTGCGGCAAAAAGAGGCTATTATTGTAGCCTATTACAAAAACACCT
>CAMLNK010000146.1 GCA_946481035.1 uncultured Dyadobacter sp.
GAAAAACTCATTGAAGGCGGTAATATGGTGAAGCAGGGCGACGTGCTACTGCGCCTGGAAAACCAGAACCTCAAACTGAGCTTTCTCCAATCGGAAACAGAGGCCAGCCGACTGGTAAACGATCTTCAAAATACGCGCCAGAACTTGAAAGTTGCGCGTTTTACCCTTCAAAAGACATTAAGCGACCTCGATTTCCAGCTCGACCAGGCGAAAGATGCCCACGAGCGTAATGTGAAGCTTTTTAAAGACAAAGTGATCCCCGAGGCCGATTACCTGAAAACAAAGCGCGATTACGAGAAGCTGGTAAGACAGCGCGAAATCGAGATCGAATCGCAGAAATACCAGGAAGAAAACGCCAAAATGTAGATCACGCAACTGGAAGGTACATTGGCCAGCACACAGAAAAACGTAAGCCTGTGGCGCCAGACGCTCGACAACCTCGTGGTGAAAGCGCCCGTATCAGGTCTGCTGTCGTCGATGAATATCGAAGTCGGTTCGAACATCAGCCAGGGCCAGAATATCGGCCAGATCGACGATTTGAATGGTTTCAAAATGCGTGTCAGTGTGGATGAGCACTATTTGTCGCGGATCTTCGTCGGGCTGAGCGGTTCCATGGAGTTCAACGGAAAAGATTATGGCTTGAAAATCATCAAAATATATCCTGAGATTCTGAGCGGACGTTTCGAAGTGGACATGAAGTTCGACAACGGCGCGCCGGAGCTGGTTAAAAGAGGTCAATCGGCCCCGATACGTCTGCAACTCGGCCAGCCTTCGCAGGCTACATTGCTGCCGGTGGGCGGTTTCTTCTCCGAAACAGGCGGAAACTGGGTATATGTAGTAAGCGACGGCGGCAAACGCGCCGCGAAACGCAAGATCACATTAGGCCGCAAAAACCCGGAATATTTCGAAGTCCTCGAAGGCTTGCAGCCGGGCGAGAAGGTGATCACCAGCTCGTATGAGAACTTTGGAGATAATGAAGTGTTGGAATTTTAAAAAGACTTCGGCTGTCGGCAATCGGCAGTCGGCGAAAAAAAAGAATCGTTAATTTACTGATTTATAATTCCAAAGCCGACGGCCGACAGCCGAAAGCCGAAGTTAAAAAAAGCCTTACTTATCACGAAACCCAGGCCGACAGCCGAAAGCCAAAAAACAATGATCAAGATTAACAACATGCACAAGGTGTTTTCTACGGAAGAAGTAGAAACAACTGCCCTCAACGGCATCGACCTGGAAATTAAGGATGGCGAGTTTGTAGCCATCATGGGCCCTTCCGGTTGCGGGAAATCGACCTTGCTGAACATTCTCGGGTTGCTCGATAATCCCAGCGAAGGTTCCTACGAGTTTTACGGCACGGAGGTCGCCAAAATGTCGGAGCGCCAGCGCGCGCAGATCCGCAAGGGGAACATCGGTTTCGTGTTCCAGAGCTTTAACCTGATCGACGAGCTGACAGTTTATGAAAACGTGGAGCTGCCACTGCTGTACCTCAAAACTCCTCCGGCAGAGCGTAAGGAGAAAGTGGAAGCCGCACTCACGCGCATGAACATGATGCACCGCCGCAACCACTTCCCGCAGCAGCTATCGGGTGGTCAGCAGCAGCGTACGGCCATTGCCCGCGCCGTGGTAGCCACTCCGAAGACAATCCTGGCCGATGAGCCGACAGGTAACCTCGATTCCAAAAACGGTGAAGAGGTAATGAACCTGTTAAGCCAGCTCAACGGTGCCGGAACGACCATCCTGATGGTAACGCACTCGCCTTACGATGCCGGTTTTGCACACCGTGTAGTGAACCTGTTCGACGGCAAGATCGTCACTGAAAAAATACATGTTTAGAAATCCTCCGGCTATTGACGACTAGCGCGGCTTTATAGCAGGAACCTTGAATGCGGGGGTACCAGCCCCCTGGAATGCAGTGTGGGGGCTCCCGGCCAGGCACCCCCGACGGGTGATAAGTGCCAAAGCTAGTTTGAACAATATGCCAAATCTAACCATGAAAAAAATCCTAACCATCCTGTTGGCCGGCGTGAGTACGCTGGCCATTGCCCAGAAAAGGGCTTACCTGAGCAGAAGCATCGACGACGACGGCAAAAAGCTGTCGATTAAAGTATCCGGCACGCTGGACGGCAAAGACGTGGACATCAACAAGACGTTCGATGTGGAAGGAATGAGTAAAGAGGACCGGGAAGTGTTGCGCGACAAAGTGTTGTCTTCCATTGCCGAGGGAAATCTGGAATTGCCTGCTCCGAAAGGCGTTTGCAAGGAATCGGTCGCCGTAGCTTCGCCTTCACCTAAACGCAAACCCAAACCACTGGTGCCGCCTGCTGCACCAAAACCTTCGGCCGACGAATGGTCGGATGATGGTGCATCCGATGAAGGTCCGGAAACAATGGCATTCTCTTCCAATGAAATGAATGCGGAGATGATTTCGTCGGGCAAAGGGTTTATCAAAGAGCCGGTGTCCAAAGATCCGAAGGGCTTTACGAAACATGTACGATACAACTCCGAATCCGGTGAAATGTTTATCAAATACAAGTTCATGAAGGACGGCGACGAGTACATCTACGAAAAGACTGTGAATGCCGCTCAGAAATCGGAGAAGGAACGGTTGAAAATCATTGAAAAATTTGAAAGCGAAATGGGATTGCCGGGCAATGGCATGGAAATGTAAACGCTTGAATTAATGCTGAAAAATTATCTGAAAATTGCCTGGCGGAATCTGCGTAAACACAAGTTTTACACGTTTCTGAACATATTCGGTTTGTCCCTTGGGCTGGCAAGTTGCCTGCTCATAACGCTTTATGTGGTGGATGAGCTAAGTTACGATCGTGCGTTTGCGAATGCCGACCGGATTTTCAGGATCAATGCAGATATCCGTTTCGGCGGTGCGGATATGGCGCTCGCAGTAGCGCCCGACCCTCTGGCATTTACATTGAAGAAAGATTACCCGCAGATTGAACAGGTGGTGCGCATGCGCGAAAACGGCAGCCAGCTCGTGCGCCGCGCGGATGCGACCGATAATTTGAAGGAAGAGCACGTTTTCTACGCAGACTCTACATTCTTCAAAGTTTTTTCAGTACCCCTGCTGCAAGGCGATCCGAAGACGGCATTGCGTAATCCACAAACCGTGGTAATCTCGGAAACGGACGCCCGGAAGTATTTCGGCGACACCAACCCGATGGGGAAGGCATTGACAGTCGATAACGACGTTACGTATACGGTCACCGGCGTTATGCAGGACATCCCCGCGCAGTCGCACATGCGTAACGTGAACATGCTCCTTTCCATGAGTTCGACGGAGGAAAGCAGAAGCAATGCATGGGGCAGCCATAATTTTAATACTTATATTCTCTTCCGGGAAGGGGTTAATGCGAGGCAGTTTGAAAAGAATTTTGAAACTGTTTTGCAGAAATATACTTCCAAATGGATCAAGAGCTTTTTGGGCACAACGCTGGATGAAGTCCGGAAATCGGGCAATTACCTGGTCTATACATTAATGCCGCTTACCGATATTCATTTGCATTCGGACCGCACGGCGGAGATTAATGCGAATGGCAATATCCAGTACGTCTATATTTTTGGGATCATAGCCGTTTTCCTGCTTGCGATCGCCTGCGTTAACTTTATGAATCTCGCCACGGCGCGCTCGGCCAACCGGGCGAAGGAAGTAGGCGTACGCAAGGCACTGGGTTCGGAAAGGTCGTCATTGGTAAGCCAGTTCCTGACCGAATCGATCATGCTGAGCTTTTGTTCGCTTGCGCTCGCGATCCTGATCGCCTGCCTTGCATTGCCGCTGTTCAACAACCTGGCTAGCAAGCAAATCCAGTTTCCGGTCACGAACGTGTGGTTCTGGTCGGTGTTGCTGCTTACAGGCGGCATAGTAGGTGTATTGGCTGGAAGTTATCCAGCGTTCTTCCTGTCTGCGTTTCAGCCATTGAAGGTGTTGAAAAACACGATCGAGCTGGAAGGCAAGGGGAGTGGTTACCTGCGCAATGCATTGGTAGTATTCCAATTTGTGATTTCGGTGATGTTGATTGTCGGCACGGGCGTCATTTACCGCCAGCTCAACTACATTCAAACCAAAAAACTAGGCTTTAACAAGGACCAAATGCTGATCGTGAACGATGCCTATGCATTGAACAATCAGGTAAAGGCATTTAAAGAGCAGGTGTTGCAGCTTCCGAATGTGGAAAGTGCCACGGTTACCAGCTTCCTGCCAACACCCTCGTCGCGTACTGATCATACCTTTTTTCCGGTTGGGCAAATGCAGCAGGATAAGGGCATCAATATGCAGAAATGGTCTGTGGACTATGATTTTGTGAAAACGATGGGGCTCCAAATGGCCAGCGGACGTGCTTTTGACGAAACGTTCCCATCGGATTCTACCGGCATTATCATCAACGAGGCCGCGGCAAAAGTGGCGGGTTACGCCGATCCGATCGGTAAGAAGATATTCGGTTACGAAGACGCGGCATTAACGAAGCGCGTCGACTATACCATCATCGGGGTGGTGAAAAACTTCCATTTTGAGTCGCTGAGAAAGAATATCGGCGCATTGAGCCTTGTTCTATACAAAAGCTCGGGTTCGGTAGTGTTTCGGATGAAAGGCGGCGACGCTCCCCCCACTGTGGGGCAGGTAGAAGCGCTCTGGAAGAAAATGGCGCCCGGGCAGCCGTTCAACTACCGGTTTATGGATCAGGATTTCGACAATGTTTACCGCAGCGAGCAGCGGGTTGGGCAGATCTTCATCACCTTTGCGACCATTTCCATCATTATCGGTTGCCTTGGGCTGTTCGGCCTCTCCGCATTCACCGCCGAGCGCCGCACGAAAGAGATCGGAGTCCGCAAAGTATTGGGCGCGAGCGTTGCCAATATCGTAGCATTGTTATCCAAGGAATTTATAAAACTGATCATCATCGCGATCGTCATCGGCAGCCCCATCGCCTGGTTTGGCATGAATCACTGGTTAAGCGATTTCGCCTATCACGTCGATCTGGCCTGGTGGATGTTTGCTGCCGCAGGGCTGCTCGCGATCGTCATCGCATTGCTCACCGTGAGTTTCCAAAGTATAAAAGCCGCGCTGATGAACCCGGTGAAGTCGTTGAAGTCGGAATGAGTTATTGAAATTCGAGGAAAGGGTTGATGATGGTTAATTGATTTTTGACAACCATGTAATGTTGAAAATCTTCTGAATAAAGGATACTACATCTGGCTTGCAATGCCGATGCAACGATAATGCTGTCAAAAACTTGAAAATCGTATCTGACTACAAGTTCGCGTGCTTTGAGAATCTGGTGATGATCCATTCCAATTACCATGCACCCTTCCGTAAGGGTCAGGCAATGATCAATCAATTGTGTTTTGGGAGCACGAAGCAGCCGGTTCAGCACATTAATATATTCGGAAATAACCTGACTCGACACGACAGGTAAATTCCGAACAACCATTTTTGAAATTTCACTCTTAAAAGTTGGTGTGTCCTCATGGAGATAAACAAGCACATTTGTGTCAACAGCAAATCTGTCAGTCGTAATTGTTTGCTTCATTCCTATCAAATTTCCAGTTAGTAAGGTCTACTTTCAGGTTAGATAGGGAATCGTTGATTTTTTTCATTCTGGCGTCAAGATCAACCAGAGCTGTGGCGCCGACTTCAACGGCGGTCACCTCAATTCGCTTTCCTACCATGTCTTTTGGCAGTGTTAGGATGTAAGAGTCGGTTGTCGGGACAATGATTTTTCTGACCAGTTCCATAGCATTTGCATTTACAGAGAACCAAATATATCCATTAACATATAGTACATCCTATTTATTCCATCACCAATGAACAAACGGTATGCTTAGAAATTATCTGAAAATAGCCTGGCGGAATTTGTTGAAAAACAAGATGTTCAGCTCGATTAACATCCTTGGGCTGGCGCTGGGGATGGCTTGCAGTTTGCTGATTATGCTCTGGGTGCAGGACGAGATCAAAATGGACCGGTTTCATGAGCATGATACAAGGCTTTACTCGGTGATGGAGAACCAGCATTATTCCGGGGAGATCAACACTTTTGCGGCAACACCGGGGATATTGGCCGAGAATATCGTGAAGGATATTCCGGAGATCGAAAAGGCCAGCCAGGTACTTTGGGAACAAGCGCCGGTCTTGCGGGCGGGGAATGTGTATGATAATGAAAAGGGCCGGTATGTGCAGGGCGATTTTCTTTCGATGTTTTCATTCAAACTCAAACAGGGCGATGCCAGGACTGCCCTGAAACGCCCCGATGGGATTGTGATTTCCCAAAAACTCGCCGACAAATACTTCAAAGGCCAGGACCCAATGGGAAAATCTATGCGCGTCGATAACAAGGATGATGTAGTGGTTACCGGGGTGCTGGAAGAAATCCCGCGGTACTCTTCCATGAAATTCGATTTCATGATGAGCTACGAACGCTGGCAAAAAGGGGCCGATTGGTCGAAGGAATGGGGAAACAATGGTCCGCGTTGCGCTGTGTTGCTGGCTAAGAACGCCAACATCGATAAGGTGAATGCGAAAATCAAGGATTATATCAAAACTAAAAACAAGGATAGCAACGTCGACCTTTTCCTGATCAATTACGGGAAATCATACCTCTATTCGAACTGGGAGGCGGGCAAGCAGAACGGCGGACGCATCGAGTACGTGCGGATGTTTACCATTGTGGCTGTTTTTATATTGATTATCGCCTGCATCAACTTCATGAACCTGGCAACCGCCCGTTCGGTGAAACGTGCGAAGGAGGTTGGGCTGCGCAAGGTAGTAGGGGCCTATAAAACGAGCCTGATCGGGCAGTTTATGGGCGAGTCGATTCTCATTACGCTGCTGGCGCTGGTGGTAGCTATCGGCATTGTGCTGGTATTGCTGCCCGGGTTCAATTCGCTGACCGATAAGCAGCTGTCACTCGATTTTCTGGACCCGACATTCCTGATATTACTCCTCGTGCTGACGTTGATTACCGGCCTGGTTGCCGGCAGTTATCCAGCGTTGTTCATGTCGTCGCTCAACCCGGTCACGATATTGAAAGGTGCATTGAAATTCAAGCCGAATGCTACCTATTTCCGGCAGGGGCTGGTCGTGTTCCAGTTCGGATTATCGATCCTGCTCATCCTTTCGATGATCGTCATTTATCGCCAGATCGACTATATCCAGCATAAAAACCTGGGTTTCAGTCAGGAAAATCTGCTATACATCCCCGATATTGAAAATACCATGAGCACCAACTTCGATGCATTCAAGCAAGCGCTCGAAGCGGAGCCGGGTATCAAATCGGTGGCGCGGTCACAGGCGAGCCCGCTCGCGTACGGGAGCTCTACGATGGGCGTAAACTGGCCGGGGAAGGATACGACCAAGCAGCTGCTTTTCAATGTGAACCCGGTTGGATTCAACTTTATCGAAACAATGGGGATCAAATTGCTGGATGGCCGGGATTTCAGCCCTTCGTTCGGAACGGATACTTCCAATTACCTGATAAACGAAGCGGCTGCGAAGAAGATCGGTTATAAGGACCCCGTTGGTAAGGAGCTCACAATGTGGGGGAAAAAAGGGAAGATCATCGGATTGATGAAAAACTTTCACATCGGGTCGCTCCATGTGGCGATAGAGCCTTTAATTATCAGTCTTCAACCGAAAAAAGAAGCCTGGGGCGTAGGTATGGTGCGTGCGGAGGCCGGGAAAACGAAGCAGGCCATCGAAAGTCTTGAGAAAGTTTTCCGACGGTATAATACGGGCATGCCTTTCAAATACCATTTTGCGGACGAGGAATTCGGCAATCTCTACAAGGCCGAAACGGTAGTCAGCAAGCTCTCCAACTACTTTGCATTCCTGGCTATTTTCATTTCCTGCCTCGGATTGTTCGGCCTGGCCGCATTTACAGCGGAGCAGCGGACGAAGGAAATCGGGGTGCGCAAGGTGCTGGGTGCCAGTATTTCCAACCTGGTAGGAATGCTTTCGGCGGATTTTCTGAAACTGGTGGGCATTTCCGCTATCATCGCCTT
>CAMLNK010000147.1 GCA_946481035.1 uncultured Dyadobacter sp.
AGCAATGCGTGTTTGTAGAGGTAATATTCGGTATTCCCGTCCATCTGGCTGTACGCGTCCTTCACCGACGCGCTATACACCACCACAATGCTCCACATAAGCATGATAATGCATATCCCCCATATCCACGGGTCGCCTTTGAGGTTTTTGCTAAACCAAGCCTGGGTATCTTCCCTTGTTTTGTTCAGGAAATCCATAATGTCTGGCGGCTAAAATTTGTTGTCAGGTATAGTCAGAAATGGTCAGGCCTTGTCAAGGATAATCATTGAATGAGATTTCTGACGGCAGCTTTGAACTTGTCGCCCCGGTCTTCGTAGTTTTTGAACAGGTCAAAACTCGCACACGCGGGCGAAAGCAGAACGATATCCCCCGGCACGCCCCATTCCCGTCCTTTGTTGACGGCGTCCTGGACGTCCTCGGTCGCATATATTTGCGGCACTTTGCCTGAAAAGTAGTTTTCAAGCTTTGCCGGGTCTTTCCCAAGAACGATTAAACCCTTCACTTTACTTTTAACGAGCTCTTCAATTTGTGAATAATCATTTCCTTTATCCACACCACCAGCTATAAGGATCACCGGTTGCTCGAAACTACCCAACGCATAGAAAACAGAATCCACATTCGTAGCCTTGGAGTCATTAATGTACGTCACGCCTCCGATCACTTCCACCTGTTCCAGCCGGTGCGGCGCGTTGGTGAACGACGTCAATCCTTCACGGATCTTCTCCGCATCGATACCCAGCAGCTGCGCAACCGAAATTGCCGCCAGCGCATTGATCGCATTGTGCGGACCTTTGATCGGCAGTTCACTGAATGCCTGCCCGAATGCATGGCCGTTGATATTGGAAATCAGCTGCCCGTTTTCCAGGTACGAGCCCGATTCCAGCGCATTTGCCAGCGACACTTCTACCTTCCCCACCGGCGGGTTTCTCTTTTCGAGCTCCCTTTCTATCACTTCACTTTCTTTATAGTAAATGAAATGATCCGCGGCCGTCTGGTTACGGATAATGTTAAACTTGGAATCCACATAATTCTGAAAATCATACCCATAACGATCGAGGTGATCGGGAGTGATATTCAGGAGAAGGGAAATATAAGGATGGAAATCGACGATATTATCGAGCTGGAAGCTACTGATTTCCAGTACATAATAATCAAAATGCTTTTCGGCAACCGCCCATGCGAAACTGTCGCCGATATTACCGGCCAGGCCTACATTCAGGCCTGCGGTTTTCAACAAATGGTAGGTCAATAATGTGGTAGTCGTTTTGCCGTTGCTACCTGTGATGGCAATCAGCTTCGCGTCGGTGTAGCGCGAAGCAAACTCAATTTCAGAGATCACCGGAATGCCTTTTTCCTTCAATGCGACGATCAGAGGCACTTTGTCGGGAATACCCGGACTTTTCACTACCAGGTCGCTTTCGAGGATACGCTCCTCCGAATGCTGCCCTTGTTCAAACGGAATATTTTCACTGTTCAGAATGTCAGCGTACTTCTGATGCAACTGGCCCTTATCCGATAAAAAAACTTCAAAACCTTTGGATTTCGCAAGAATCGCGGCGCCGGCACCGCTTTCTCCGCCACCCAGAATCGTCACCTTTTTTTGCACAAGAATCGAATTAAAACGTTGAACAATCTGCAATAACCACGAAGGTAAATCTTTTGCCGAAAACTTTTTTTAATGCCCTCCCAATAACGCGGATAAAAAAAGAGGCACAGGAAATATGCCTCTCTTTGGGTATTTACGAACTTTAACTAGTTCTACTCTTTCTTCATCGATTCCGATAATTTCTATCTGTTGGCCGCTTTCACGATCAGGAATATCACCCAGGCGATGAGCAGGAACTGAATGAGAGTCTGGATAAAGTTACCGTATCGGATGGCTACTTCCGGCGTTTCTCCCACTGCTTCTTTCAGCACAACCTTAAGTTGCGTAAAGTCCACGCCGCCGAGAATAAGGCCGAGGATCGGGTTGAGAATGTCCTCTACCAGCGAAGTAGTGATTTTTCCGAATGCCGCACCTATGACGACACCGACAGCGAGGTCCAGCACATTACCCTGGGCAATGAATGTTTTGAATTCCTTTAGCATAACAAGACGAGGTTAGTTGAATGGATTAAAAAGCGAACAAAAAGCCTATACTGAGGGCCTGAGCAAATTGTATCTTGTTGCTCTGGTCATCGTCGTAAACCATGATGGCGCCGAGGTTGACATTAACATACTTATTGATCTTGGCTGTCAGCTGGGCGTCGAGACGGTTATCTATATTCAAAGGATGTTTGAAGCTCGAAAACATCAGGTACCGGAATTTCAGGTTCACATCCTTCGCGATATCCTTGTCAAAGTTGGCTACGAGCTGGATCAATGCGGCTTCGGTACGCACCTTTTTACCGATGGGTACACCATAATTTTTCTGATCAGGCGTGTTTACATACAAGTCCTCATCGATCACGATCGTCTGGCGCAATGCGCCCGGCGCGAGATCTACAAAGAAATAAGGAACGGGGCGGTATTCGATACCGATCGCCTCTGTCAGATAAGCCGGAGCGAGTATGCCGGAAACCTTTTTCCTGAACTGGACCGTATCTTTCTCGGAAGAATATTCATACCCGTTACCAAACTGCGAAAGGAAGTTCACGTTGGCGAAAAGGCTCCATTTGGACGTCAGTTCGCGGTTATATTTGGTGTCGAAGAAAATCCTATCGACGTTCTTGCGGCTTTGCTGGCCTTTATTGCGAACGATACCATATTGGCCCTGGAAGTCGTTTCTCCATGAGTTTTTGCCTACTTTCTTCTCATTCAATGCATTCAGGAAAAGGCCCAGTGCAATGGAATTTACACCACCACCCGTCCAGTTGGAGCTGAAAGAGCCCTGGTTCAGGTTAGCACCGAATTCGATCTTGTGCCAGGCGGTATCATTAGCGGTTTTCAGTCGGCCGGAGTTAATCGAATTGGAGAGATCGACTTTATTTTGGGAAACGGCCGGGAATGTCAGAAGTGCAAGTAAAGTTAGAGCAATAAAGGATGTTCGTTGAAGTTGTTGATTCATTGTCAATGTGTTTAGTGGTACCATACTCATTAAATTTCCATCTTTTCAACACTAACAAATGAGGAGGTTACGGTCAAAGTAAAGCAATTTCTGACGCTTTCAAAAAAAATTACTCCCTTCTGAAAGTTTATAATACCACTTACGGAGCTTCCTGCGCGACCGCATCAGCCGCATTTTTACGGCGCTTTCGGTGATCCGGAAGATGTTCGCAATGTCGCGGATGCTGCGGTCGTCGAGATACCGGAGATACACCATCGCTTTGTCTTCCAGGCCCAGCAAATCGAGTGCTTCTTTCAGCATCATCAGGTTCGCATCTTCTTCGAAAAGTGCTTGCAGGCAAAGCTCTTCCTTGACGACGCTATCGGGCGTTTTTACGCCATGGACGAGGATAACCTTGCGCTTACTCCCGCGCACGAGGTCCATGCAGTGGTTGTGGGTAATGGTGAAAAGCCAGGTGGAGAATTTGGCGCCCGTCTTGAACGAGCCCATTTTATGGATCAGTTTGAGAAAGACATCATGCATAATGTCTTCGGCGCGGGTAGCATCCCTCGTGAGTGTGAGGCATCTTTTATAAACTTTTACGGCGTAACGCTCGTAAAGCTGCCGGAAGTGACGATTGTCCCGTGATTCGAGGAAAAGTGTAACTAATTCTTCATCTGTCGAATTATGCTCCGAACAGGAATTGCTCCGTAAATCAACCATTCTGCCTGATGAAATGCCGCGATAGCGTGTGCTGAAAATTAAATTGCATTTAACTTTCTGTAAATATGAAAAAACAACGCCTGGTATACAAATTAGATACCAGGCGTTGTCAATATATTTTGTTGCTGAAAAGGCTTATCCGCCGATCGCTACACGTTTGAATGTCGTTACTGACAAACCTTTTGAAGTTTTTTCAAGCAGCTGACGGATAGTCAGTGAAGAATCCTTCACGAACTCCTGGTTCAACAGGGTGCTGTCTTTGTAGAACTTCTGAAGTTTACCCTGAGCGATTTTCTCAAGCATTGCCTCAGGCTTGCCTTCTGCACGGGCCTGCTCTTTACCTACTTCGATTTCGCGCTCGATTGTAGCAGCGTCGATACCGTCTTTGTCAAGCGCAACCGGCTTCATAGCAGCGATCTGCATCGCTACGTCTTTGCCAAGCTCAGCGACATCCGTTCCGTTTACGCCGGCGAATGCTACCAACACACCCAATTTACCGTTTGAGTGGATGTAAGGGACAACTTTATCAGCAGAAACGTTTTCGTAAGCGCTGATTTCCAGTTTCTCTCCCAGTTTACCTGTAAGCTCAACCATGTGCTCAGATACAGGGCGACCGTCAGCCAAAGTTGCAGCCAAAAGGGCATCTTTGTCGGCGATGTTATCCGCTACTGCTTTGTCAAGGATAGACTGCGCAAGGTTTTTGAAATCTTCTACGTTCGAAACAGGCTCAGTTTCGCAAGCCAGAGCAACGAGTTTACCATTGGTACCGTCTTCGCTGATATTGATCAGCACAGTTCCTTCTGATACAGCGTTGTCAGCACGTTTTGCAGCAACTTTTTGTCCTTGTTTACGGAGAATATCAACGGCTTTGTCGAAATCGCCATCTGCTTCCTGCAGGGCTTTTTTACAATCCATCATGCCCGCGCCGGTCATCTGGCGGAGTTTGTTTACATCTTGTGCGGTAATTGCCATGATCGTGATAAATATTATGTATTAATGTTTGGTGGCGAAAGATCCGTTAACCGGGAATTATGAAATGGTTAAAGAATTCAATCTCAATGAATTTTAAAAAAATGTAGCCCATAGCAAGAGGCTATGGGCTACTCTGTATGTTCAACTATGGTCAGTTTCGGGAACTACACCATATTGCCCTTTTTACTCTTCGTCGCTTTCAGCAACCTCAACGCTTGCAACTTCGGCACGAGGGGCTGCCTCTTCACCTTTGTCTGCTGCGCGTTTCGCTTCTTCTTCCTCAACCAGGCGCTGATCGTCTTTATCTTGTTTGCGTTCCATCAAACCTTCTTCGATAGCCTTACCGATCGCCAGCGTGATCAACGAGATTGCTTTGTAAGCATCGTCGTTGGATGGGATTGGGAAGTCAACCAATTCAGGGTTTGAGTTGGTATCGCAGATCGCAAAAATAGGGATGTTCAATCTTTTTGCTTCTGCAACCGCAATGTGCTCGCGTTTTACATCAACGATGAAAAGTGCCGCTGGAAGGCGAGTAAGGTCCGCTACACCACCTAGTACTCTTTCCAGTTTCTCCTTTTCACGTGTAAGCATCAGGCGTTCTCTCTTCGCAATATTGCTAACCGTGGCTTCGTCTTTCAGCATCTTCTCGAGAGTCTGCATTTTTTTCAAAGACTTGCGAATTGTGCCAAAGTTTGTCAGCATACCACCCAACCAACGATCGGTTACGTAAGGCATTTTAAGGCGTTTTGCCTCTTCCGTTACGATTTCCTGCGCTTGTTTTTTAGTAGCAACAAACATGATCTTACGTCCTGAACGAACGATCTGTTTCAACGCAGCTTCCGCTTCGTTGAGGCAGCTCAAAGTTTTGTTCAGGTCAATGATGTGGATCCCGTTCTTCTCCATGAAGATATACGGAGCCATCCGTGGATCCCACTTGCGGGTAAGGTGACCAAAGTGGACACCTGCATCCAATAGTTCTTTATATTCTATTTGTGCCATTGCCAAATTTGATTTAAAATATTTTTAGACTTGTTACGCAGCACGAAGCATCGGGCACGATAAGCGACGTCTGGACAATTTATTGTCATTTGTTGCGGTCCGCCGCGCGGTCAGGTTTTGTCAGAGGTTGTCATTGATTGTCATGTGTTGTTTTAAACTATAAAGAACAACAAATGACCATTCCTGACTACACTTGACTTTTCTGACCACTGCATGACCATTTCTGACCACACATGACCAATTGATATTAACGTTTCGAGAACTGGAATCTTCTGCGTGCCTTAGCGCGTCCGTATTTCTTACGCTCAACCATACGTGGGTCACGGGTAAGGAATCCTTCTTTTTTCAATGCGCCGCGGAATTCGCCGTTGTATTGAACCAGTGCACGTGAAACCGCCATACGGATAGCTTCCGCCTGGCCTGAGATTCCACCACCTCTTACGTTTACTTTGATATCGTAACCATTTCCACCTGAGATTGTTGCGAACGGTTGTTGCAACACGATCTGGTGTACTTCAAATGGGAAATATTCTTTGTAATCACGACCGTTAACTTTGATGTCGCCTTTACCGGGTGTAAGGTAAATACGAGCAACGGCTGTTTTTCTTCTACCTATTGTGTTGATCACTTCCATGAATTACAATTGGATTTGCTTTGGTTGCTGTGCGCTGTGCGGGTGTTCTGCGGCAGCGTAAACAAACAGGTTTGTAAATAAACGACGTCCCAAACGGTTCTTTGGAAGCATGCCTTTTACGGCTTTCTCGATCACACGCTCAGGGTGTTTTTCGAGCAACTCGCGAGGAGTTTGAAAACGTTGACCTCCTGGGTAACCCGTGTGACGAACGTAAATTTTGTCCGACATCTTCTTACCTGTCAACTTGATCTTATCGGCGTTGATAACAATCACGTTATCACCACAATCCACATGAGGAGTGTAGCTTGCTTTGTGTTTGCCTCTGATAATTTTAGCAACTTCGCTGGCCAGACGACCAAGAACTGCATTTTCAGCATCCACAACAATCCACTCCTTGTTTACTGTGTTTTTGTTCGCCGAGATGGTTTTGTAGCTTAACGTATCCACGATTAACAAAAAATTTAATTGATTTTCAATAATTTACACTGCAACAAGACAGTCCATCGCAAAATGGGAGTGCAAATATAGAGTTTAACAAATTGAATTACAAGTATGTTTATGAAATTCATTTGTCAATTCCCTACTGCAAAGGCCAATGCGGCGTACGGAAGGCCGTAAACTTTGGACACATGTCGCTGGCTGTTATCGAGGTAAACATTGAAATCGTCTATCTTTTTGGTCGTGTAAGTAATCCGCCCGTAAGTGTAACCGACCTTCACGCCGATCCTCCGCCCCGCCTTAAAACGCACAAATGCTTCCGACTGCCCGGTGTTCCTGCGCAGCGCGAGCGGCAATGCATTGAACAGCGTAGGCTTGCTGGCTAACCATTGGTTGTAATGCGGCTCGCCGGTACCGTTCGTGGAGACGTTCTTTTCGTAGAAACCGTGCCGTTTGGTACCATAAGTAAGACCGAGCAAATCGGTATTGGCGCCGATATCCAGCTTCCAGAAACTCACATTGACGCCAGCCAGAAAGCTTACGCCGTTCACCGATACGTTGCGGTATTCCAGGTAATCCTCAATTCCCGCAATGCGTTTGGTATCGAGGTTAGTCCTGCCGGCATAATAGCCCCAGGCCCTGAAACCCAGTCCCAGCCGGAGCCACGGGAGCTTCTGAGAACCAATTTCTTCGTGATACATGACAGACGGAGCCCAGGAGTTGCTTCCGACACCGGTACCTACATCCACACCTCCTGCAATCGGCGAAGTATATTGAGCGTGTGTGAAAGTGGCATTCAGTAATAAAATGGCAATCAATCCTTTTAAAATTTTCATTGCTGAACCCATAGTTAGATGATGAATGTGAATAGTAGATCGATCAGAGACTTCTTCTCCGCAATAATAACTGATCGGCGGAAGAAATCGCATCTTATGCGGTTACAAGTGGCTATTATGCTGCTGTCCGGCTTATCCAGCGGCTGTTTATATGCCCAAACAGGCGACAATTTGTCGTTTGTGCCCCTTTTCAATGGCAAAAATCTGAACGGGTGGGTCGATGTGAACACCTCCAAAGAAACCTGGCAAGTCAAAAACGGGACATTGATTTGCTCCGGAAAACCCATCGGCGTGATGCGCTCCGACAGGCAATACGAAAACTTCATCCTCGAAGTGGAATGGAAGCATATGGAAGCGG
>CAMLNK010000148.1 GCA_946481035.1 uncultured Dyadobacter sp.
GTGTAAACCGGTGTACCAGGCGTGATAGGATAGAAGCCCATGGACGAGAACACCACAAACGCCGTCATACCGCCGCCGTCTTCATCTCCCGGGATACCGAAAATATTGTCCTTGAACCACACGTCGAGCAGGAAACGCACGCGTTTCTGGGTTTTCCAGGGCGCATCGGTGAAGTTATAGAGGTAAGGAATGTGAAAGCTTGGCTCGTTACCCATCGAATATTGTCCTACCAAACCCGTGGCATCGGGGAATTTCCCCCAGAACTCGTATTTGCTGCGGCCCAGCCCTTCGCGGTAAAGCTGGTCGAGGCTGTTTTCGAACTTCTTTTTGCCGCCCATTAAGCCTACCAGCCCGCTTACATCATGCTGTACCTGCCATTTGTAGGTCCAGCCGTTGTTTTCATCATAAAAATCACGTCCACCCATTCCGCCGTCGAATTTCGGGTCGATGGCAATCCATTTGCCCTGGCTGTCTTTCGGGATGAACATCTGCTTCTCTTCGTTCCAAAGGTTTTTGTAGTTTGTGGCCCTGGCGTTGAACTTCTGAAAGTCAGCATCTTTGCCGAGATCTTTGGCCAGCTGGCCTACTGCCCAGTCGTCGTAGCTGCCGCCGAGCGTAACTGCCACCGCCTGACGTTTTTCAAAGCCATCCACCAGTTTTACAGTTTCTTTTTCACCCGGATTCAATGCAGGAAAGAAGCCTTTGGAATGGTAAATATCGTCGAGCTCGCATTTCGGACCATTCCGCCATGGGAGCATGGTCGCCTGTTCGGCATTCTTTTTCATGCCTTCGTATGCCTTTGCAATGTCAAAATTTTTGAGGCCTTTGCGGTAGCCATCCAGTAGTGTTACCGACGAATGGAAGCCGTTCATGCACGCATGATCACCGAAAAGCACCGGAAAAGTGGGCATCCAGCCGCTTTGCTCATACATATTCACAAACGATTGGAGCATATCCTCTTCCTGCGCCGGATTCAGGATCACGCGGAGCGGGTGATGTGCCAGGTAAGTATCCCAGGTCCAGTCGTCTACATAAAACGGCCGGTTGCTCGTGTGGATCTTTTTGTCATAGCCGCTGTAATACTGATTGTCCTCGGAAATATTCACCATGCGCTCATAAGTACGGTAGAGCGATGAGTAAAAGCTGCGTTTCTGCGCTTCGGTTCCGCCTTCCACGCGAATCTGGCCTATTGTTTTAGCCCAAAGCTGCTCGCCAGCTTTTTTCAGGTCTTCAAAACCGGTGCTTTTTACTTCGTTTTCAAAGTTTTTCTTCGCTTGTTCAGCGCTTACGAATGAAATAGCGTAACGAAACTCGATAACAGAGGCATTATCCGGAAACGCGATATATGCTTTGGCTCTTTTTCCTTTGGCTTCATCGCCGGATACAACCTTATCGTCACTTAATGACCCCGTTTTGCCAGCTTCGCTGAATGTTCCGTAGAGATAGACGGGGATGTCGTCGTGGTAAATCTCACGGGCGATAATTTCCTTTCCACCAATGAATTTCCAGCTTCCTTCGCCATTGTTGTACTGATCGAAAAGGATACTTTTGTGGCCGTTTTTCGGGAATTCGAAACGGTAAATACCCGCTTTTTTGCCCGGGACAAATTCTACTTTTACTTCATCGTCAATCAGATAAGTAGAGTAATAATAAGGCCGGAGCACTTCGAGGTCGTGGTCGTATGCCATTTTGTGCTTCCACGCGGCATTGCTTACGGGCTGGATACTTGGGCGCAATGCAAAGGCCTGACCGAGCCTGTGCGATACGATAATGGCAGGAAAGCTCGAAATCTGGTCGTCGAGATAATCCTGGCGGACGGGAAACATCCGCATCATCTGGTTGGGGAGCTGCACGGTAGGGCGGGTAGGTTCCAGGAGCTGGCCCACATTCCCAACGCGCAGGTCGACATATTGAAGGTTATCTTTTTCGGGATTTTTTTGTGCGGAACTGGTGAAAGAATGCAAACAAAAAGCAAGTATGAAAGAGGAAGTTGTCAGGTTTTTAAAAGGTTGGATCATGCTTAATCAAATTTTAATTACGGTTTCGGCGCTTATATTTTGGTTGATTACGGTTTTAAAAAGTATAGATAGCAGTTTGAACCGGGCTTTCCTGAAAAAACGGGTCTGTGTTTGGCGGGTTATTAAAAACCCTGGTTATTGTTTAACTTTAAATTGATATCGTGCAAGTGTAGTTTGGGAAACGAACACGAATTAAACGCACGTTACTTAAGAAAAGCTTAACAATCGATTAACAGAACCCTTAAATGCATTACCTGGAGAAAACTTTTCATGGTTTTCTTTCCAACCCGCTCTTATGAAATTCAGGTCTATTCTCTTTTGTATTTGGTCAATTGTATTGTCGGTCATCGTTTTCGAGGTGCGGGGCCAGTCGTACGGGCTTGGTTTCGAGAGCTTTGAAGCGGTGCAGGACAAGCGCACCGGCCTCGACCTGAGCCCGGAAGGCCCGATTTGCCTGGAAGACGACTTTGAACTCTCTTTCGACCTGTCTTTTCTGAGAAATAAAAAGACCTATTTCGGCTACATCGTCCGCGTTATCGGCGACGATCAGCAGAATATCGACCTGATCTACGACAACAGCTCCGTGAATCAGGACCATTTCAAGCTCATAATCGGCGAACAGTTTTCGCCCACGGCGTTCGACTTTCAGGGCGACGACCTCTTCGGCAAATGGAACCGTATTACCCTCCGTTTTCAGAAGAAAAAACAGCTGATCACTGTCGTGTATGGTACCCGCAGCTTTTCGCAGCCCGTCAAATATGTGACGAAGGGTTGCTATAAGGTGCTCTTTGGGGCGAACCAGTACAAGGAATTCCGTACGACCGACGTCCCGCCGATGAAGATCCGGAATGTGGAAATACACGAAGATGGGCGTGTAGCTTATCACTGGCCGTTGAATGAAACAGACGGCGTGAGCGCTACCGAGGAAGTGCGGCAGAAAACGGCCGTGGCCGCGAACCCGATCTGGATCAAAAAGCTGCATTATGAATGGAAGTTGCTGCAAACCGTTACGCTGAAAGGTTACGTGCGCGTCGGGTTTGATGAGAAAAGCAGCAATGTATTTGTGGTGGGACAGGACTCGCTTGTTCGGTTCAGTCTGGCCGGGAACCGGGTGGTAACCATGCCTTACCGGAGCGGCAAGCAGCCTGTTTACGTCGATAACCAGGTCTTGTTTGATGCTGGCAGGAACCGTTTGTATAATATCTTCCTGAACGAAAAGCAGGTTACGTCCTTTGATACACTGACCCGCAGCTGGGACAAAAGCGATATTCCGGCCCAGGCCAAAACGTATTACCTGCACGCCAACAAGTTCCTTTCTCCCGCCGATTCTTCTATTTATATGTTGGGTGGCTACGGGCATCTGGCTTATAAGAAGGAAGTGCAGCGTTATCATCTGCCTTCCGGGACCTGGCAGCAAATCGCATTGAACGACTCTGTCTTCACGCCCCGCTACCTGGCCGCGTTGGGTGCCTCACGCGGGGGCGCGTACGTGATAGGCGGGTATGGAAGTTCTACCGGCCAGCAAATGCTCAACCCGCGCAACTGGTACGACCTGCTGTATTTTGACCGTGTGCAACGGAAATTCAGGAAGATCTACGAACTGAAAGTGCCGAAAGAGGATTTTGTTTTTGGTAACTCAATGATTATCAATGAAGAGGATAGCTCCTACTATGCATTGATATTTCCCAAACACCAGTTCAGTTCCGAATTGCAGCTGATCAAAGGCTCGCTCAACCGACCGGAATTCAGGCTGGTAGGTTCGAAAGTTCCCTATCAATTTATCGACATTGAATCCTTCGCTGACCTGTTTTATGATAAGGCAAACGGCCGCTTTGTGGCGGTAACACTCTACCGCGACGCCAATTTGCAGACCAAAGTCGCTATTTATTCACTTTATGCCCCGCCGCTTGAAACCGTGGCGCCGCAAATGGCTTCGACGGGAAATTCGGCCGGGCGTAGTTTGTGGATAATCGGTGCGCTGTTCGGGGCAGCATTGCTCGTGTATTGGCTGTATCGCTACATGCCGGGGCAATTGGGCAAGCAGAAGGCCACAAAAACGCCGGTCATTGTGCCGGTGCAGGAATTGGAGCAAGTGTCGGAAGCCGCGCAACCGGCGGTTGATAATGAAATCGTTGAAAAGGCGGTGCCTTACAAAAGCTGCATTCTGCTATTCGGAAATTTGCAGTTGTATGACGAAGAAGGTAATGAGATTACGAAGCAGTTCAGCCCGTTGGTGAAGGAGCTGTTTCTGGTCATTTTGCTTTATTCTATCCGCTGGGATGGGATCAGTTCCGAGAAATTGAAGGAACTCTTGTGGTTCGACAAACCCTCGGAAAGTGCGCGGAACAACCGGTCGGTAAACATCGCGAAGCTGAAAGCGATTCTCGACAAGATGAAACACTGCCAGGTATCTAAGGAGACCGGTTACTGGAAGATCAAGATCGACTTCGAGAAGATCGAGGTCGATTATATGCATTACCTCACCCTGTTGGGGAACCGTAAGCTGCTCAGCAAGCAGAGTATTATTGAGCTGGCCAGCATTACAAAACGGGGTAATTTCCTGTCGAACGTGGAATATGAATGGCTGGATAGCTTCAAATCTGAAATCTCGAACGAAATCGTCGATGCGTACCTGCGTTACGCGGCATCCGTGAAAATCGCAGACGATCCGGAATTCCTCGTGAAGCTCGCTAATTATGTGTTCTATTTCGATCCTGTGAATGAAGAGGCGATGATCCTCAAATGCAAGGCCCTCGCGCACCTGGGCAAACATTCACTGGCGAAAACGACCTTCGAAAACTTTGCACGGGAGTATAACCGCATTTATGGAGAAGATTTCAGGAAAGACATGCCGGAAGTGCTGCATTCCTGATTAGGACAAATAGCTGCATACAATTATGAAAGAGCCTCTGCTGAATCTTTGTCGCGATATCGCCGGGATGTCCGTCGGCGAGTTGACAGTTCTTGAAGGTTATTTAAAGACAGTCAAATTGAAGCGCAAGCAATTTCTGATCAGGGAAGGGGCGCAATACGACTTCATCGGTTTTGTGAACAAGGGTGCTATCCGCCATTTCACCTGGCGCGACGGGGTGGAGAAGACCTGTAACGTCAATATTGAAAACCAGTTCTTTACAGATTTTGACAGCTTCTACCGCGGAACCCCGACCACGAACAATTCAGTGGCGCTGGAAGATTCCGTCGTTCTCATTCTTACGAAAGCCGATCGGGAAATTGTCCTGGCGGAATGCCCCGCGTTCGAGCGCTTTTCGCGTATGATCGGTGAACAGGCCGTGCAGCAGGCAGCCGAGCGTGCATCACGCCTTACCTGGGACCGACCGGAAGACCGTTACCTGCATTTGCTGGAACATGAGCCGGATCTGGCGAGGCGCGTTCCATTGAAGTACCTGGCAAATATGCTAGGCGTCAGTGCGGAAAGTTTGAGCCGTATACGAAAACGGTTGGCAAGTTCTGTGTTTTCTTGACGATCGTCAAGTATTTGCCGCCGCCGCCGGAGATACCTTTGTATCATCGCAGGGAGATTCTGCGGTGTTTACAACTAACTAGTATTCAGCCATTCCAATGAAAAATGAAATGACACTTCCGGTGGAGGGCCAGGTAATCCCCGACCACCAAACCTCATTGCTGTTAAAAGCATGGAGCCGTAACCACATTTATGCCAATGCCCTGGGATTGGCCGTTTTGCACCCGTTTCTGGCGCATTACTTTACGGGCCCGCACGACAAGGCGCTGACGGTCCCACAACTGGTTATGCACAATGTCTCCATTGTGACTTTCATAGTGTTACTGGTTGTATTTCAAAACCGTGCGCTTCAATCTCGCTTTTCCCTGGGCACTTTTAGGGGGCTCGGTTACTTTCTACTTTTTGTACCTGCCGCTTTCTGGCTGGGCTATTACACCTTGTATATTCCGTTCGATATCATTTTTATGTACACCGCGATCGGTGTGGTCAACGCGAGTCTGATTGGCCGGTTACTACCCAAACCCGCACAGTGGGTCTGGAAATGCGTGTTGTCATTTTTGCTGGCGGGGATTGCCGGCGCAGCTTGCGGTATCGCAGCATACTTCGCGGGGCTGAAAGATGCGGGCGGAATGGTAAAAGATTATGGTATGTGGTCGTTGATCAGCATCACCGCCGCCCTTACCTACACATCACTGACCAGGCGTTTTTTGCAGCACCAGCTCACACAAAACCATAACTGAGGTATTGTTCAAAAACAAAACAGAGACCACCGAATCGGCGGCCTCTGTTTGAATCACCCTTAACCCTCATAAAAAATGTAGTCCTATTTAGTTTTGGTTGCGTTATGTGAAACTTCGTTTTTCTTAGTGTTTCCGCTGGTGAGCATTTTCAACTCATTGATTTCCCTCCTTAATTCCACGATCTCTGCTGTCTGATTTTTCAATTCCCGGACTGACTCAATTAGGTGTGGAATCAAGCCAATGTAGTTGACGGTCTTGAAACCTTTTTCGTCTTGCTGAACGAGTTCGGGGAAATGTTTTGCTATTTCCTGGGCTATTACTCCCGTTTGTAATTCAGTTCCTCTACGTGCGTCGAGCCAGTGATAATGATAGCCTCGCAGCTGACTGATAGCGTTGAGACTGCCTTGGAGCGGAATGATATTCTGCTTTAACCGTTTGTCCGATGAGGCAAAACCAAGCTGCCCCAACGGTGTCCAGGCCGCTCCCGTGTCGTCAACCCAAAATCGCCATGCACCATTTAGAAAGAATCCCACTTGCTTATCGGTCTTCATTCCCATGAATCCTTCCGGTTTATTAAGAGAATTATTTAAATATAGTCCGGCGGTAGTACCGTCATTTCTGATTCTCATTCGGGATGCAACATCCAGTGTAAATTCAGCCGAAGTAGCCTTGTTGCCAATGCCGATATTCCCGTTCCGCAGAATTGTCAACGCATTTGAGCGATTGTTAATGTCCTGACCATTACCGACCTGGAACAACCTGTCTGTCAAACTTCCATTGGGTTGATCGAATGAGTTGTTAAAAAGCCCGACGGCAATACCAAAATTCGCTTTTGCAATTGTGTGGTGCCCAAACGCAACGGCGTAATCCCCCGTAGCCGTAGCACTGGAACCTATGGCAATGGAAAATGGATTAAACGCCTGCGATGTATGTCCGAGTGCGATTGAATGGTCTTGATGGGCATCGTTTGAATACCCTAATGCAATAGCTGATTTTCCTTTGGCATTGTTCACGAAGCCGCCCGATATGGAAAACTCGCCGGTGGCGGAGGAACGATCACCAAATGCCGTGGAAAAATCTCCGGAAGCTTCTGTGTTAAAGCCTGAGGCAAAGGTGAATCGGCCTATTTCTTGATCCTCCCATTTATCGAAGTTGGCCCCCGCACGGAAAGCGGCCTTGCCCGGGTACCATATCATTCTCGCTCCCGCGCCAATTGGAGGGAGACTTTGTCCATTTTTCAAATCTCCCTTTTGAACAACCGGTTCTGTGTTCCGCCACTTCCCGGATTCATTTGCGTAAAGTGAATACGGCACACTCAGAAGTTGGGTCATGCCAATGAAATGGAATTTGCCATTGTTTTCATTATCAACCTCAGCTTTGAGAAAGAAAATATCGGAGGACCACTCTATCTGGGAGAGATCGCCACCACTCGATCCTACCACCACGGTGAACATCCCGTTTGAACCGGTTTGAGCTGGTTGGGTTTCTTCGAAAACAATAGGCCCAAGGACCTGGCTTTTTATGATACTTATTTTGACAGTTATGGAGGCATTTTGAATGGGTTGAAACATATCATCGACAGCTATTCCCTGAAATGTGAATTTGTAAGGAGCCTGGGCATTCACGCCGCACAGGGCTGAATAGAAAAAAAGTAGAATGAGAAGGGTAGCTTTGGATTTCATAAATGGATTAGGATTAGCGATTTGCGTAAACTTTCCCGAAAATCGCTGTTCAAATATGT
>CAMLNK010000149.1 GCA_946481035.1 uncultured Dyadobacter sp.
ACCACAAGCCGGCTTCCAGGAAATGCAGGCGCAGCTTCGATTCGTAATGCGCCTCGTTTTCCTGCACCAGCGAGCGCGTGCGCCAGATGTGCTCCCACTCACCGGAGTTATAAAGCCCGAAAACGGTGTCGGTATTGCCAAGGTCGACAGCTAGCAGCATAACAGAGAATTTACATGTAGAGGCAAATTAAAGGCATTCTTCAAATAAAACTTCATGGCACCCCGGTTTTGCGCCCGTTTCTTTTTGATTATCCCTAATTTTAACCTCCAAAATAAAAACGCGTGCTTTTCACCCTTTCAAACAAAGCACCACACGAATGTTACCACAGGAAGTGATATGCAATTTTCTACACGCCGCGGATTTCCGATACTGCTTTTTTTAATACAAATACTGAGCCACACGGCTCACGCCCAGGCCATTCCCGAATGGCAGGACCCGCAGGTGATCAGCATTAATACTGAAAAACCCCGCGCCGATTTTTTCCCTTATGCTTCCGAAAAAGCCGCCTTGGCCATGGACAAAAAAGGCCCGTTCGTGCAGTCGCTGAACGGTACCTGGAAGTTCAAATGGGCGCAGCATCCATCCAAAGCACAGCTGAACTTCTATGATCCCAAAATCGCCGACGCGAACTGGGACAATATCCCCGTGCCATCCAACTGGCAGGTCGTAGGCGCGCGTGAAGGCCGCAAATATGACCGCCCGATTTTCAGCAATATCAAACATCCGTTCAAAGCCACACCGCCGCGCATTAATGCTGATACCAATGCGGTAGGCATGTACCGCACTACTTTCACGGTTTCGCAGGATGTGAAGGACAAACAGGTGTTCCTGCATTTCGGCGGCGTGCAGTCGGCTTGCTATGTGTGGCTGAACGGCGTCGCGATCGGTTATCATGAGGACGGTATGACGCCGTTCGAGTTCGATGTGACGGAAGATGTGAAGCAGGGCGTGAATAATCTGGCGGTCGAGGTGATCAACTGGTCGGATGGCAGCTACCTCGAAGACCAGAATTACTGGCGGCTTTCGGGCATTTTCCGCGATGTGAATCTGCTGCTTTTGCCTAAGGTGGTACTGATGGATTATGCTGTCAGGACGGTTCTGGATGCCAACCATGAAAATGCGACTTTAAAGCTGAGCGCATATGTCAAAAACTACGGTGAGCAGCCTATTCACGCGCATCAGGTACTTTTTACATTGTATGATGCTTCCAAAAACGTGGTCACCACGCCGGTGAGCCAGATGATAGGCACATTGGAAATGGGTAAGGAAGGCGCAGTACGGGCCGAAATGCAGGTTTCTAACCCCGTTAAATGGAGTGCGGAAACACCGAATCTCTACACCCTGACGGTCCAGCTCATGAACTCCGACGGCAAGGTCCTCGAAGCCACCAGCCAGCGCGTAGGTTTCAGGGATGTGAAGATTAAGGGCGGGCAATTGTTCGTGAATGGCAAGGCTGTAACCATTAAGGGCGTAAACCGCCACGAATTCGACCCCGAAACAGGCCGTGTGATCAGCCGGGAGTCGATGATCAAAGACATTACTTTAATGAAGCAGCACAATATCAATGCGGTTCGGACCTCGCATTATCCCAACGCCTCCGAATGGTACGACCTGTGCGACCAGTATGGCCTCTACGTGATGGACGAGGCGAATATCGAAAGCCACGAGTTATGGACCAAAAACATTATCCTGGCCGATAACCCGCAATGGCGCGCAGCATTTCTGGCACGGGGCAATGCGATGGTGGAAAGAGACAAAAACCACCCGTCGGTGATCATCTGGTCGCTGGGCAATGAATCGGGAATGGGGCAGAATTTCGTGGATATGGGCGATTTCATCAAACTCGCCGATCCTACCCGGCCTATTCACTATGAAGGACACAAGGATTATAAATTGGCCGTGCAGGGCGGCTTCGTCTCGGATTGGGTGGATCAGGGTCTGAAACTCAAACGGGCAGATGGTACCGAATACTGGGATTATTTCAACTACATCGACACCCCTAATGCCGGCGGTGGCCTCGTAAACCCCGACCGCACGCCCCAGCCCGAGCTCAGCGAAGTAAAAAAGGTGTATCAATATGTCAAATTCGAAATGCCTGACACGCTCAAAGCCGGCGCGAAGACCATCACATTGCATAATACCTACGATTTCCAATCTCTGAATGCATTTGAACTCGTTTGGTCGCTGATTGAAAACGGCAAACCGGTAGGCAAAGGCGGCAGCATTACCAACCTGAATGCATTGGCTCGCCAGAAACAGCAGCTTACCATTCCTTATGAAATGCCTGCTTCGGCCAAACCCAATGCCGAATATTTCCTGAACCTCAGTTTAAGATTAAAAGAAGCGACCCTCTGGGCCCCGAAAGGCCATGAAATCGCCTGGCATCAGGTTCCGGTGGTAAAACCGGCTGCTCCCCGCCCGAATCTCAGCCTGTACAGCGAGCGCCCGCTCCGCATTGCCCAGGTAACAGCCGCCCGCGTGCAGATTTCCGGCCAGGATTTTTCAGTGCTTTTCGACAAAAACGAAGGCCGCATGATTTCTTTCAAAAACAAAAAGGAAGAAATGCTCGAAAGCGGCCCTTATGCCAACTTCTGGCGCGTACCGAGCGATAACGACGAGGACGGTGGAGCGAAAAGCTATGCATCCCAATGGCGGAACTTCGGCCTCGATACGCTCGAACGTGTTACTTCCGAAATGAAAACCCAGCGGCTCACAGCGCAGATCTATAAGGTGACGCTCAACCAGACATTAAAGCAACCAAAAGGTGAAATGGATGTGCAGTCGGTGTATATGGTTTATGCTTCGGGCGATATTCATGTGCAAAACACATTCACGCCGCGCGGCGAATGGCCACCGCTTGCGAAAGTAGGAATGCAGCTGAAAATGCCTGCCACATTCGCCAAAACACAATGGTATGGAACCGGCCCGCACGAAACGTATGCCGATCGTAAGACGAGCGGAAGGGTGGGCATTTACACCGGAACAGTTGCCGAGCAGCATTTCCCATACATTACGCCGCAGGAAAACGGTAACAAAACCGGCACCCGCTGGGCAACGGTTACCAATACGGAAGGCATCGGCTTACTGGTCCTGAGCGATACCGCATTCAATTTCAACGTCCATGATTATACGGACAAAGATTTGCTCGCCGCCAAACGCCGCGCGGCAGTACTAAGCCGCGGCACATCGACGGTAGTTAATGTCGACCTGGCTCAAATGGGCCTTGGTGGTGATGATAGCGGGTCGCCCCGCGTGCATAGCGCGTACCTGCTGCCCGCGAAGGCCTACTCGTATACGTACAGGCTGAGACCGATCGAAAGTACTTCGAATATCGAGCAAATCGCAGCCGTACGTTTGCCTTATGTCGATCAGAAAGAAACGAATGAAACCGTTTCGATCACCGAAACGGCCGCAGCGACAGAAGACGCATTGGCCGAAGACGAGGAAGAAGAAGCCGTGGCGGCGCCAATTCGCAAAACGACCGTTAAAAAAGCCCCGGTTCGGAAAAAGCCTGTGCGGAAAAGAAAACCGGCCCGCCGACGTCGCAGGAGATAAAGAAAAAGACTTGGCAAGTTCAAGAAAGGCTTACCAAGTCTGTAACACCCCACAGTTTTAATAAAGACCTACGTTCCGGCGGTCCTGCGGTCCGCTGGACCGCAGGTCTTTATCATTTTTTATACGGAGCCAATGCATATTGTGCCTTCACCTTGATGATCTGCGCGATTTTCACGAAAACTACCTTCGGCACTTCGATATTGTGGTCCACCAGCGGTACCTCGAAGTCGGAACTGATCGTGATCTTGCCGCCCTCAATCTTCATCTTTCCCTTGATCGTCCGCTCCTTGGTAACGCCGTGAACCGTGAATTTCCCGGTCGCCGACACATCGTAATCGCCGTCTTTGGTATAATCCGGAGCCTTATCGACCTTGCCCGAAAATGTAGCCGTCGGGTATTTCACCGATTCGATATAGTTTTCATTGAAATGCTCCTGCATGAGTTTATTAGGAAAAGAAAACTCCCGCATGTTCATCCGGATCGCGATCTCGTTGTTAGCCGTGTTCAGGATCACCTGCGACTTTTTATTCTCCGCTTCGATATTTTCCAAAGGCGTCGTTGCCGAGAACTTCGTATTACCGCCGGAAGTGGCGAACATTTGCGCAAATGCGGTACCTGAAAGCAAAGCGGTACTGAACATGACCAGGCAGGCCACGCGAAAAAAATGCAGTTTCATAGTATGTATCAGTTTGGCTGCTTCTTGTTCTTCTTGTCAAAGCTGAATGTACGGGAAATGTTGAACCCGTAATGAATATCCCCCTTGCCCCAGGTTCCGGTGGTTTCGCCGATGAACTGTTTCTCGATCATCCCGAGGGAGTTGGTGAAATGCAGTTGGAAAACGTGCCCGCCGGTCTCGATATCGACGCCGAACGACATGGAATCGTGGTAAGGGGCTGTCAGAGTGTTCTTTTCACGGGCAGTATAGAAATATTCACCATTCAGCGAAACGCGTTTCGAAAGCTTGAACCGGCCGCCGATACCTACCGCAAGAACCACTTTTTCATCACCCTGCACATCCGGCATGGTCCGGTACAAATACGTGGGCGACAGTTGGAGCGACAATCGTTCCCCGAATTTCCGTGCTATGAGCACCTGGGCGGTGTAATACAGCTTATCCTGAAACTCCCGTTCCTTATCCACCGTAGCCACGCCCGTTCCTCCGAACAATGTGATCGAAACCGGGATATTCCGCGCGCCGGTGGTTTGTTTCAGCACTTTGTATTTGGCGAAAAAATCGTACACTTTCTGCGACGTACTGCGACCAACCCCGATTTCCAGATCATCCGTAAGCCCGTATTCGAAACCCATCCGCATCGTTGCCTGGTCGAGCCCGAAGAACTGGTAGGAACCCGAATTCAGCTTGCCGAAACGGTGCGAAATACGGAAATCGAGGTGCTTCTTTTTCATCGTTTCCACCGACTGCCCATTCACGACGCGGGTCGATTTGAAAGTGGCGGTTACCGGAATGGTTTGCGCGCTGTCCTGTTTCGACAGCTCATTCAGCAAGTCATCCTGTGCATATAAAACTGTTGATGAACCCATCAACATCACGAGTAGGCGGAGTACTTTCATAGTCAGTTCGAATTAAGCTTTCACTGTTAAAGTGTTGCCGTCGGCGGAAACGGTAACTGTATACGTTTTAAGCGGAACGGCGGCCGGACCATTCGTCACTGCTCCTGCAATGCTGAATGTGGAACCGTGGGTTTGGCAAAAAACGTCGTTGGAGGACGATCGATATGTCACGGGATTTCCTTCATGCGTACAAATTTTACTTAGCGCAACATAGCTGCCAGCGGTCGTCTTTGCTACAAGCACGTCACCTGTAATGATAAAACCTCCGTCGGTTTTCAGCTTGGTATTGTTCGAATTGGTCATATCAACCGTAAAATTGATAGCTGTACCGGTTGTTGTGCCGGTTATTCCGCTGCCTGAACCTGTGCCCGGGTTTGGATCCGGATCGGGATTCGGATCATCGTCTTTCGATCCGCAGGCCGTCATAGTGGTGCCGAGGCAATAGAATGCCATTAACGTTGAGGTGCTGAGCCCAAGACTTCTCAGGAATTCGCCTCTTTTCATGCTTCCTTTTTCAATTGAGTTCATAGTAAATAATAAATTAATTAGAAGATACAATGCAATGATAATGTGGGCATAGTGCTCACTTGAAAACAGGGGTGTAGCGCACCGATAGCCAGAGGCCGGTTGTAATGAGGTTCACTTTTCCATATCCGACGCGTTTGAGCGGCATACGGATCGATGGTTCGGCAAGCAGGGATAGCTTGCGGGAAATTCTGTATTCGTAGCCGGCCGAAACGTTGGCGTGACTGAATAAGTACCAGCCTGTTTTACCATTCCAGCCCGGCCACTTTGCTGCATTAGGGTCGTTCGGATCAGTGTAATAGTATTTGTATTTCTCGCTGTTCATATGGTAGGAAGAAAAACCACCCGTCGCGAACCAGCGCGAGTGCTCCCCCGAAGCAATATCATATCGCACATTCAGCGGTATTTCCAGCACTTTGCACACCCCGTCTATTCCATTCAGTGCCAGCGGAGGATAGGGATATTTCCTTGGCAACTGATAAGCCTCCGCCGGAGCATAGTAATCTTTCCTGCTCCAAACCGCGCCACTCTGCAAATACAATCTTGGCAAAACCGAATATTCCACCAACAGCGAAACCGACGTTCCGGGCTTCGTAAAGTCCTTCAATCCCACTGTGCTCAGATCCGGCGAATAGCCAAACCTTACTGCCATAAGCGGCTGGTCATCGGCCGACAGCGACGATCGCTTCGGCGGCGCAGGTGGTTCCGGAAGCTCGTACACCGGTTCGGAAATGCCGGGCAATACCAATGCATTCCATTTCAACCCGTTACTGCTCAATGCGGATGCAGAAATCTGGGTCCTGATGGGCTCTTCCCCGGCCGCAGTCAATTCATTTGCCGCTATCGGCTGGCCGGTTACTTGTGACAATGACGTCTCGCTACCCTTCGCATTCGCATTATTTGTAATAGAAAGAGCCCCGTCGCCTCCTTCCACTTTTGAGCGGTTAGGCTCTAAGAACACTCCGCCTGCCTTAGATCGGCTCCGGGGCAATAGTTTTCCGCCATTGTTGCCAACAGCAGCATTCAGTTCTGATTTCGAGGAAGATTTACCAGCATCTTCATCACTGGTTTTTAGTTTGTTACCAATATCTTTTTTGCCGTTACCAGCAACTTTATTTCTTTTTGCAACCAATTCATTTGCGTTATCCACAGTCGGTTTTCCGTTATCAACATTCGCATCCGATTTTACGGCTTCCTCTGCCGAACCACCCGATTTCCCAGCCCTTTCCGACGAATGACCTGACTCCTTAGCTACACCTGACTCCCTGACAACACCTGACTTGACTTCAACCCCGGCATTTTCAGCAGCCTTCACGCCTCCATCCTCCACTACCCCACTCTCATTTCCTCCATCCTCCGTTCTTCCATTCACCCCTTTCAAAGCAACACTCCTTCCTCCATCATCCTTTCCTCCATTCTCCCCTTCCCAGGAGTACAATACCATCCCGATCGGTATCAGCAGCGCCAGCACGCCAAGCGGCCACCATTTCCGCCACCATGCAGCCGGAGTCCTTCCATCCTGCTGATCAAGTCGCTTCCGCAGGTCATTCCAGTCATCGGGTTCATATGTCGGATCAAGCTCTTCTGATGACTTTCTGAAGAGCTTGTCCAGTTCGTCATCTGGCAACTCTATCATAGTCGTCAATATTAATCTTGGATAACATTTCTCTCAACTTTTCCCTTGCACGCGACAAATTGGATTTTGACGCCCCAACCGAAATATTCAGCTGTTCTGCAATTTCTTCGTGTGTGTAACCGTCAATGACCGATAAACTGAATACCAGCCGGTATGCCGGTGTCAGGCGCTGGATCAGGCCGACCAGCTCGTCGTGGGAAAGCTTGCTGATAACCGTTTCGTCGACGGACACCTGTTCCGCGACCTCCACGTCGTCAAAAACATCTCTGCGAACTTCCTGTCTGTAATGATCGAGGGCTGTATTAATCATGATTCTGCTCAACCAGGTTTTAAATGGCCGGCTTGCATCGAAGCTTTCCAGCTTCGTGAAAACCTTCAAGAATCCATCGTTGAGTATTTCTTTCGCTTCTTCCCTGCTGCGTGTATAGCGTAAGCAAATGCTCATAGCATAGCCGTAGAACTGCTTATACAACAGCTCCTGACTGCGGCGGTTTTTTTGTAAACAGCCGTCGAGTAGTTCTTGAAGAACGGCGGAGTTATACTCGGGCATGCTATTTGCTTTTTTGAACCTATACGAGGGAATCCGGCACAGGGTTGCCTGGGGTTAGCAAGTTTTTTACAACATTTTTACACCGGCAAAAAGACACATCGTCCGTTCATTGAAAAATTAGG
>CAMLNK010000150.1 GCA_946481035.1 uncultured Dyadobacter sp.
AATGCTCGTCTTCGCGGAAGCCCGTACGACGGTAGCCCGCATACACCCACTCCGTTGCAGGATCGTTCTCAAAAGCAAACTTTACGTAGATAGAGTCAGTCTTGTTTCCACCTGTTGTAGTTGCTGCACCTTTGAGGATTTTACCTTCAATGATCGAAATGGCTGCCTCTCCGGATTCCATGTTTGGCAATTTATCGGCCTTATCAAAAGTCAGCGCCGGCAAATTCACTTTCGCAACAACTGCCAAGGGAGCCGCATCCGGCACTAGCAATTCATGATCGTTGATGATCAAGTCCGTCTCATTGTTAGCAGCAGTATTGGAAGTTGTAATAAGGTAGTATCCACCTCCGCCGACATCCTCGCCGTCGATGAATACGCCCACGAACCACTCACCACACATAGCCTGCAATTTGGTTCCTTCTATGGTCGGTTCACTGCCAAGATCACATCCCGACAGAAAAACACCGGCGATAAAAATCGCTAAATATCCTAATTTCCTATTCATCTGATGCTAATTTAAAATGATACCTGTTTCAGAGTGGCAACAAAATTGTAAATGTTCCAATCCGTGGTCAAAACCAATGTCTTGGTGTCGGCATTTACAGTAAGGGACTTTGGTGTAACAGGTCCCCCAAAAGTAAGAACCTGAGGTGCCCCCCCAAATTTGAAGTCATTCTTTGGAATGCTGTTCACTGTAATTTCGAGTCCGGGAGCCAGGTAAGCATCTCCGAGAGCCCTTCCCAGTTGATACCATCCTCCGATAGCGTCAGATACCTGGTAGGTATTTTCAGTGCCTGGTTTCTTACGGATCAGTACGTATTGCATATTGGTGTACTGCGCGCCTGATGTCCCGTTTCTGAATACGGTAGAGGTATACAAGCCTTCAATGGAAGTTTTCAGGTCGCCTGTGCACACCTGCCATACAGTCCGAGTGGCCGTAGCATCAAAACCATCCTTGTTGACCGCCGTGTAAGTGATCGTGTAGCGATCCGCTGTTCCGGGAACGGAAGTAAGCGTATTGCCGGCGATCAGCGTGCTGACGCTCGTAGTTACCGGAATGGATTTTCCCTGCTCAGAGGCAGTCACACCCGGATCAGCAAATGCAGCACCGCATTTTGAGAATACCGTGGTCTCTCCTTTGTAATCGAAGTCCGGGAAGAAGGTAATTTCTGAAATGCCTTCCGTTACCTTATCGCCTTCGCACGACAGGCCTACCGTTCCGATAAAGGCTATCGCTATATATTGAATTAATCGCTTCATGTTTGCTGTTGATTTGAATTATTTCATCCACCAGATTTTGGTCGTAACCGGCACATCCGCAGGTGCATTGATGTTGCCATCGCGCGAAGTAGCCGCGTATTTAACGCGTTTCGGCAGGGCATTACCAACAACGGATTTCGCTGCAACAGTCCATTGGCCCGGTACGTAGTTTGCATTGGTCGTAGGAACAGCAGATTTCTCAGGATAGCCGGTGCGTGCCTGATCCCAGAACGATTCGTATCCCTGACGGAACATTGCAACCCATTTCTGGTAGATAATCGCTTTCAGTTTCGCTTCCATGTTGCCGGTCGACGGGAACTCGTAAGCGCCGCCTTTTGCGATCATTTTCGCATCAAACGCCACATTGAATTTCGCAAATGCCGCCGCCACCGCCTTGTCATAGAACTCTTTCGCCTTAGCGTCGTTTCCGATGCGCAGGTACGATTCTGAGAGCATGAAATAGACCTCATCAATACTGAAAAAATAGAACGGATCAGTAGCCGCCATTTTTGCTACACTCGGTACGTTGGGACCAATGGCCGTGTTAAGGAAATCACCTTGTTCAAGGCCGGATTGACCACCTGAGCCTGGGGTGAAGTAAGCTGCAAGCCTTGGGTCGTCGTTTGCCTGCAGGTAAGTCAGGAAAGTGCGGCTCAAACGCAGGTTGGTGCCCGTATTCAGCTGACGTACGTTGTTTTCATACAACGGGTTGCTGCGGTTGGGCTCGTCTACAAACTTAGTAACTGCTGCATCATCTTCCAGGAACGGAGTATTAGCATCCAGCATGGTTTTGATAGCCGCAATAGCCTGAGCAGAGTTCGGGCTGGCAGTCTGGCGGAGATACAGTTTCAGTTTCAATGTGTTCGTAAAACGTTTCCATTGATCGATCTGATTTTCCGCGCTCAATCCTCCGTAAACCAGGTCGGTGCTCACCGCGGTTGATTTACCGTTGGCGAAATCGAGTGCCAGGGCAGCATCGAGTCTTTTCAGCAATTCGGCATAAACAGCCTGGCCTTCGTCGTATTTCGGGGCCTTGATGGTTTGAACCTGCAATGCCTCGCTCAATGGAATTTTATCGAACCAGTCGGCCAGCATTTGAAAACCATAAGTCTGAACAGCTACCGCCTGCAACAACATATTGTTATTACCACTTGCGGTTGCCTTCGTTTTCACATCTTCGAAGTCGTTCAAACCACCAGCGTACAGTTCCGTCCAGGCCACATTGTAGTCAGAAGGTTGGAGATCGTAAGAATCGATACCGCGGTACTGTGAGCTTGCATTGGATTGCGTCCAGTGCTGTGACCAAAGTCCTCCGATGATCGCAAAATCTCCACCAACGACACCCAGAACCGACGCTTGCGCTGCGGGCAAAACAAACTCTGCCGGTACGTTGGTCGGGTTGTTGGGATCTTCATTCACATCCAGCCAGTCGTTGCAGGAGCCCAGTGAAAGCGCCGCAAGCAGCAGAACACTATTTTTTATAATACCTTTCATTTGAATCCTAATTAGAATGATAGATTTAACTGAGCGCCATACGTTGCGGTAGATGGACCGGCTGCGAATTCACCATAAAGGTTTTTCAGGCTGGTTCCGAACGTATTGGCTTCCGGGTCTACGACGTGGTTGGCCTTAGGCGTCCACAGTACGAGGTTACGACCGAAAATACCCACAGATGCACCTCTTATCGGCAGTTTTGCCAATGCTTTCTTAGGTACCGAATAGGTGAGCGACACGTTTCTCAGTTTGAAGAATGTTTTCGGTAATACGTGGTTGTATTCGTTGGCCGATGTCGATCCGCCATAGTAAGTGAAAACATCAGCACGTGATACCGGAACGGTGTTTGTCTCATAAGAGTTATCTCCCGTTTTGATTACCGAACCCGGTACAACAAACGGCTCGCGGTCGTTGTATTGCGACATGTAAGCGTTTCCGTTGAAGTAGTTCAAACGAGCGGTGTAAGAATAGAACACCCCGCCATTACGGTAGTCACCATTCGCGCTGAGTTTGAAACCTTTGTAATCCAGGTAAGTCGAGAGACCCAAAGTATAGTTCGGGTTGATCGAACCTCTGTATGTTTCTTCCGAGCTCACCAAAGGCAAACCGGTTGCTTCATTCACGATAATATTTCCATTCGGATCGCGCTGTACGTCAGGCGAGTAGATCGCACCCAACGGCTTACCTACCACCGCACGCAGTTTTACGTTATAGCTGCTGTTCAGAAGAATGTTTCCTGATCCGCCTTCCAGACCGAGGGATTCCACCTCGTTCCAGATTTTGTTGTAGTTGACTGTCACTCCCCATTCCAGTTTCTCGGTCCGCACCGGGATCAGATTCAATGCCAATTCAACCCCTTTGTTTCTCACGCTACCCAGGTTCACGGTTTGTGTGGTAGCACCTGTTGCAGGTTCGAGGGCAAGGCTGATGATTTGGTTTTTCGTCAGCTTGTTGTAATAACTCAAATCGAGACCAACACGTCTTCCGAAGAAGCCGAGTTCAAGACCACCTTCGTATTCTGTCGAAATCTCAGGTTTCAGGTTCTGGTTTCCAAGGTTGTTGGAAACTTCATAGGCATTCAGACCGCCGAATGGGAAGTTGATATTACCAAAACCACCCGCGCGAACAGAACCTGGTACATATACTGAATATACCTGATAAGGATCGGCGTCGTTACCCGCTGATGCAGCTGCGAAACGTACTTTTACGAAAGGAATCTCAGCCGGCAATTTGAACACGTCCGACAACACGGCGCTGATGCTCGCGCTTGGATAGAAGTACGAGTTTTTACCTTTTGGCAGCGTACTCGTCCAGTCGTTACGTGCACCCACGGTAAGGTACAACCAGTTGTCGAAACCGAAGATAGCCTGGCCATAAATACCCACCAGGCGGCGTTTGCTCGTTGTAGCGAATGTCGTAGGCGTTACAGAGCTGTTCGAAAGGTTATAGAATCCCGGAAGATCGAGGTTGGTAACTTTCGCGAAGTTGGTCTGCGCCGTTCTTTCGTTCAGGTTGTGCCCGAAGAATGCCTGCACGTCGAAACGTGATCCGAAATTGTGTTTGAAATTGAAGATCAGGTCGCTGTTGAACTGGCGATTTTGTCGTGCCAGTTGTGAAACACCCCCAAAAACATCATTGGCTGTACTGTTTGGCGAGCCATCGGTAATTTTTCCGACATTACCCCAGTCTTTCTGGAATGCATCGGAATAGTCACCACCCACGCGGTATTTCACATCCAGGTTTTTCAGGATCTGATAGCCGAATTCGATGTTACCGAAAATACGGTCTTCATCGTAGTTGTTGCCCTGGTTGTACAATGTCCAGTAAGGGTTCTGAGCGTATGGTGTAAAATAATTGTCCAACGTCATGAACTTGTAATATGGACTGTTAGGATCGAGCAATGCTTTTGAATCCACGATCGAGTGGTCGCGCGGGATCTGGATGATCTCCTGCCACAAAACTTTACCACCACCGGCATCGTCACCCTGGCCCGTCGCCACCGCTTTCTGGTTTTTGTGAACGTAGTTGATGTTTGAATTCACGGAGAACTTGTCCAGTTTCAAACCACCGTTCAGGCTCAGAGTATTACGTTTGTAAGAGTCAGCATTGGTAGGAACCACCCCGTCCGCTGTCGCATTGGAGTATGCCACACGGTAATTGGCAGTTTCGGTACCACCCGATACCGCAATGCTGTTGTTCCATTCATACCCTTTATCGAAGAAGTCTTTCAGGTTGTCTTCCTGTGCCGAGAAAGGTTTCAGCATTTGTGAATTGTCCACCACGTTACCCCAAAGGCGGGTTTTACCGTCAAGTTTCGGGCCCCATGAACCGTTTTCGATGCGGTCGAACAACCCGCTCCATCCCTGGCCGTAAGTATTTTGCAGGTGCGGAACGCGCAATACCTGAGATTGTGCAAACGACGATGATACATCCACCTGTGTCTTACCCGACTTACCTCTTTTGGTAGTAATCAGGATCGCACCATTGGCCGCGCGGCTACCGTACAATGCGGATGCCGAGATACCTTTCAGTACGGTAATGCTTTCGATCTCGTTAGGGTTGATATCGTTCATCTGGTTACCGAAGTCCATCGAACGGTTGAAGTCATCGTTGCTGTTTTGCGCATTCGTTGACGAAGTGTTACCACGGTTGTTCATCGGTACACCATCGATGACGAATAGCGGCTGGTTGTTTCCGGTCACAGAGTTGAAACCGCGGATGTTCAGGACGGTCGACGCTCCCGGTGCTCCTGACGCGGTGTTAACAGACAGACCTGGCACGCGTGCGTTGAGCGCATCGAGCGGGCTGGTGTTACGTGCTTCTGTGATAGAGGTGTTGGCAATGGTGGCGGTACTGTAACCCAGCGATTTCCGCTCACGCGAAATACCGAGTGCGGTTACAACCACTTCGCCGAGTTGTTGGGCATCGGCTACCATCGTTACGTTGATTGTCGATTTCGAACCCACCACAATGCTTTGGCTCAGATAACCCACAAACGAGAACACGAGCGTTCCGGATGTTGGGGCAGAAATCGTGTACTTACCATCAATATCGGTTGTGATACCTCTGGTTGTACCTTTTAGGGTGATGTTTACACCGGGGAGCACGCTTCCGTCGTCGGCGGTTACAACTCCCGATACTTGTTTATCCTGGGCAAATGCCTGCCAGCCAGGAATCAATAAGCACCCTAAGAATAGAAACAGTAGAGTCTTTCTCATACAAAGGATTTAAAGTTTGTTTAAATAGGATATTAATTGCGTCAAGGTTACAAAACTAATCGTTGTTTCAATCATTTACAATGCCCTTCAAATCAATGTCCAGAATATAATTTGGCATATTCTGGATTTCATTGTCAGTTTGTTAGTACGAAGGGGTAAAACGCTTCAATAAACGTATTTGTTAGAACTTCATGCTTTCTGCGTATTCGCAATCAAAATTGCAACGCCTCCTTCCTTTCCTTAGATGATTTTCAAACAATTCAAATATTTACTAAAAGCGGCCCACCGTGGAGGATATGTTTTTCGGGCCTGAAAAAGCTGATTTGAGGGGCTTAAAAATTTATGTTAAGCTACAAACAATATTAGAAAAATGCAACTATTTATCGAAAAATCGTCGGTAGCCGGGCATTATTAATCCACACATTTTTTCACCGCCGCTTTATTTAGATTCATTCTTCCGTTTTGCTACGTATATAGATACCGTAATCAATGTACCCACATTTACACCACGGAGCATGTTTTGCGTCGATCTATGTAAAATCCTCAAAAAAAGACACCGGTTGTTAACAATTAGTTAAAATCAAGCCCATTTTCGAAAATTTCACATATTTGAAAAAATTGCAAAAAATCACGACTTCTACATAGAAAATTCGCCTATTGTACCAGTCAAACCAAAGTAAATTTTGAAGTTTCGCAATAAAAAGGTTGTGATGGTTAAACTAATAGTTATTTTTGCAACAGTATGTTTACATAACAAACCTAACTTTAAACTTAATTTATGAGGAAGACTTTATGCTCCTTGCTGGGGTGTTTGCTGCTATTTATTACGCAGCTGCATGCCCAGGATCTCGCAGTGACCGGTAAGGTCACCGCGGACGACGGCTCGACACTTCCGGGTGTCAACATTTCTTTGAAAGGTACTACTCGCGGTACCACCACCGACACCCAGGGCCAGTACACGATTTCCACTACTCCCGGGGCTACGCTTGTTTTCAGTTTTATCGGTTTTCAAACACAGGAAGTGATCGTTGGAAACCAGTCCGCCATCAACGTAACGCTAAAAAGTGATGTCAGCCAGCTTCAGGAAGTGGTAGTCACCGCCCTTGGACAAGAGCGCAAAAGAAATGAACTCGTTTACGCAGCCCAGCAGATCAACAGTGAGCAGATCGTACAGGCGCGTAACCCGAACGTAATGAACTCGCTCGCAGGTAAAATCGCCGGTCTTGATATCAAAACCAACAACAACATGGGTGGTTCGACCAGCGCGATCATCCGTGGTTACAAATCCATTACAGGCAACAACCAGGCACTGTGGGTAATCGACGGTGTACCTGTTTCCAATGCCAACACCAACTCTTCCGACCAGCAGACAGGCCGTGCCGGAACCGACTACGGTAACGCCGCTTCCGATATCAACCCGGACAACATCGCATCCGTGAACGTACTGAAAGGTGCTGCTGCAACCGCGCTTTACGGTTCCCGCGCCTCCAACGGTGTGATCCTCGTTACCACCAAGCAAGGTCGCAAAAACAGCTTCGACGTAACCGTGAACAGCGGTGTTACCTGGGGCAAGATCGACAAGAGTACTTATGTGAAGTACCAGAAAGAATATGGTGCAGGTTACGGCGGCGACGGCTCGGCTGACCAGTTCTACCGCGGCGACCTTGGCTCAGGCGAAGGCGATATCGCTGTATTTGACGCGGATGCCTCTTTCGGACCTAAATTTGATCCGAGCAGAATGGTGTACCAGTGGGATGCTTTCGACCCATCTTCTCCGACTTTCGGTAAAATGACCCCGTGGGTTGCTGCTAAAAACGGCCCTGATAAATTCTTCGAAACGGCAGTAACTTCCAACCAGAGCGTGAGCATCCTCGGCGGCGGCGAAAACACTACATTCAAGGTAGGTTATACCCGCAGCGACGAGAAAGGTGTTCTTCCAAACAGTAAA
>CAMLNK010000151.1 GCA_946481035.1 uncultured Dyadobacter sp.
AGGCGCTGGAAAAACTGGGCGGGGACAGCTATCAGCCGCACCTGATTTTTATAGATATCAATATGCCCAAGATGAACGGGATGGAACTGCTCGCGGAGTTGAAGCAAAACCCGCGGCTGGTGGAGACGCCGATATATATGTATTCGACCTCCGACCAGAAAGAGATCGTGACGAAGTGCATGGAACTGGGCGCCTCCGGTTTTATGAAGAAAAGCCCTGATATGGAAGAACTTCGAAGAGAATTCACACAACTGATAGATAACCGCACAACTTTATGATCGACCCTACGGAACAAACCACACTTGAATTTCTGGCAGGTGGAGGCGAAATGGGCCGACGTATAAGGGAGTTCGACTGGCAGGCTACCGGGCTCGGAAGTCCGGGAGGCTGGCCGCAAAGCCTGAAAACGTGCATCCGGATCATGCTGAGCTCGAAGCAGCCCATCTGGATCGGATGGGGGCCACAGTTGCTGAAATTTTATAACGACGCCTATATCGATATTGTCCGCGGCAAGCACCCGCATGCGCTGGGTGAGCCGGCGTCGGTGGTATGGAAGGATATCTGGAAGGAGATTGAACCCATGCTCTCACGGGCTATGGAGCGCGACGAGGGCACCTATGTGGAATCGCGCCTGCTGATTATGGAGCGAAGCGGGTTCCCGGAAGAGACCTATTATACTTTCTCATACACGCCCGTGCTGGGTGATGATGGCCGTCCGGCGGGAATGATTTGTTATAATACGGCCGATACCGAGCGTATTATCGGCGAAAGAGCGCTCAAAACGATGCAGCAGCTCGACTCATTGGGCGAAAAGAAGCGCGAGGAGGAAGTTTTTGCGCAGGTGGGGAAGGCGCTTTCCGCCAATCCGCTGGACTTCCCGTTTGCAGTACTTTACAAGATTTCAGAAGACGGCGGGCACGCAAGCCTGGTAGCCACCTCGGGTGTGGATAGCGACGACGAACGCCTCGATGCGCATCTCCGCCTGGCCGATCCGGGCGACCGTTATGAGCAGCTGGTGTCGGCCGTGCATCAGAACCGGATGATCGAAGCGGCCAACCGCGGGCATTGGCGGGGCCTGTCGAAAGGAGGGTGGGATGTGGCGCCGAAGTATGTGGTGTACGTGCCCATTCAGTCGGCAAGCCGGAAATTCCCGCTTGCGCTATTGGCGGTCGGGCTGAATCCCTACCGGAAGTTCGATGAGGCGTACCGCAATTTTATCCAGCAGATCGCCGACCGCATTGCGTTGGGCCTTGGTAATGTAATGGCTTATGAAGAAGAGCAGCGGAGGTTGCGGATGCTGGAAGAGCTGGATAAGGCCAAAACACTGTTTTTTACAAATATCAGCCACGAATTCCGGACACCACTGATGCTCATGCTGGGCCCGCTGGAAGAGCTCATGAACCATCATGGGCAGGAATGGTCGGATGGGGAGCAGGCAAAGGTGGAAGTAACCCATCGCAATGCTTTGCGCCTGCTCAAACTGGTGAATACGCTGCTGGATTTCAGCAGGATGGAAGGCGGCCGCGGCCACGCGAGGTTTGTCAGGACCGATATCGCCTCCTACACGCGAAACCTGGCCTCCAACTTCCGGTCGGTCATTGAAAGGGCAGGGCTCGCTTTCGAGGTGAAAATTGATAGTAATGTCTGTAACGCCTATGTCGACCGGCAGATGTGGGAAAAGGTGGTGTTCAACCTTTTGTCCAATGCATTTAAATACACATTAAAAGGAAAGATCACCCTGGAACTCCATGCGCACGACGGGCACATCCGGCTGTCGGTGCGCGACACGGGCGTAGGCATTCCCGTGCACGAGCTGCCGCACATATTCGAGCGTTTTCACCGGGTCCAAAATGCGGGCGGGCGTACGCACGAGGGCACGGGAATAGGCCTGTCGCTGATCAGGGAGCTGTTGAGCCTCCACGGCGGAACCATTGGCGTAGAAAGTACGGGAGGCGGGGGAAGCTGCTTCACGGCTACCATACCCGAGGGCAACAGGCATCTGGAAGCGTCGCAGGTATATGAAGCAAACCCGGAACTGGATGAAGCCATATCGGATTTATATGTGAGTGAGGCCGAGAGCCTGCTGGCTCCTGTATCCAACGAGGCGGAGGCCCTGAACGCCCGGAGCGACTCCCGAACGGATTACGTACTGATCGCCGACGACAATGCCGATATGCGGCAGCACATCCGGTCGCTTTTGGGGAACCAATACAAAACCCTGACCGCCTCCAATGGCATCGAAGCGCTCGGCCTGACCCGGAAATACAGGCCGGCACTGGTGCTAAGCGATATTATGATGCCGGAAATGGACGGGATCGCATTGTTGAAAGCGGTGAAAAACGACCCGGAACTATGCCATATACCCGTCATCCTGATCACGGCCCGGGCAGGGGAGGAATCGAGGATCGAGGGGATCGAAATCGGGGCAGACGATTACATTGTAAAACCATTTTCGAGCAGGGAGCTGATCGCCCGGGCGCAGGCACAGATACGGATGTCGGCCGAACGCCACAGGATTACCGACGAGCTCGAACGGAAAGTTGAGCAGCGCACACAGGACCTGGTGAATGCGAACCGGGAACTCGAATCGTTCAACTACGTGGCGAGCCACGACCTTCAGGAGCCGCTCCGCAAGATCCAGACATTCATACATCTGATCGAACGGAACAATTTCGACAGTGAACTTTCGAAGGGTTATTTTCAAAAGATTTACCTCTCGGCCCAACGCATGGGAGAGCTCATTCAGTCGGTATTGTCGTACAGCAGGCTTTCGCAAAACGGTGAGGTTTCGCAGCAGGTGGATCTGAACAAGGTCATCGACGATATCAGGATCGACTTTGAACTGGCCATCCAGGAAAAACACGCCGTGCTGATTACCGAAAACCTGCCCGTAGTGGATGCCAATCTGCTGCAAATGAACCAGCTGTTTTCAAACCTGATTAGTAATTCACTCAAATTTTCGGCCGTTCAGCCCGAAATACGGATCACCGGCAGCCTGGACAATGGCCGGGACATTCCGCTGGCACCCGCAGAGCTGGCCGACCGGGGCTATCATCATATTTGCGTGAAAGACAATGGCATCGGGTTCGAACCCGAGTTCAGCGAAAAGATATTCTCGTTGTTCCAGCGGCTCCATCGTCGGCAGGAGTATGCGGGCACGGGCATTGGCCTGAGCATTGTCAAGAAAATCGTCGCGCAGCATGACGGGTACGTATCCGCCGAATCCCTACCGGGAAAAGGAGCGGCATTTCACATCTGGTTGCCTGCGTAATTGATATGTAACCAGCATTTTACGTTGTAAAAGATGTCAATTCAGGCTCATAAAATGCTAATATTCGAAGGTGAAATGTGCGGGAATTGTTCTATTTAAACATTTTTTAGTATTTTTGATCAAAAGCAAAAACCTGACTATTTGGCTTCTCCCTTTACCGATACCGATGATAGAGTACTCTGGCAGCGCTTCCGGCAGGGCGACGAGGAGGCATTTACCTTACTGTATCAACGGTATGTAAGAGTTCTCTACAGTTATGGAAAGAAGCTGATTACCGACGACGCGGTGATAGAGGATCTTGTTCAGGACTTGTTTATTGACCTCTGGCAAAGCCGCTCCCGGCTGGCCGATGCGGATTCTCCCCGTTTTTACCTTTTCCGCTCGCTGCGGCGGCGCATTCACCGGGCTTGTAACGGCCGTTTTAACGAGCGCTGGGACTTTCTCGACGAAGATCTTCACCCTGTAACGCTTTCGAAGGAAACGGAAATCATCGAATCGGAGCAGACCCAGAAACAGAAAGATGAGCTCGATGCGTGGCTCAAAAGCCTGCCCGGACGGCAATATGAGGTAATGATGCTGCGCTTTTACCAGGATTTCAGCTATTCCCAGATTTCTCAACTACTCACGATCAACGAGCAATCGGTAAGAAACCTCGTGCAGCGGGCCGTTTCCAAGCTCCGCCAGCTCACCATTTCGGTCGTCATCTCGGGATTATTTCTATTTCTTCTAAAATAATTCACGAAAAGTGAGTTAAACCGCCGATCCGTGTGCTCTTTCCTGATGAGCACCATGTCAAATTTTTCATCAAATATTCATACTGATGGGTTACTATCATTACGAAGTAACTGATTTTCTGGAAGATCAATATTTCAAATCCTGGGTACTGGCGCCGTCACGGGAGTCCTGCGATTTCTGGGATAATTTTTTACTCGCACACCCCGAAAAAGCCGAGGCCGTTGCCGCCGCGAAATCAGTCCTGCTGGGCGTACGTTCCGAAATGGAAGCGGATTTCCCGACCGACGGACAGGTTGCAGCCATGCTCGATGAAATTCACAGCCGGAAGAATGTGGTAAATCGCTGGCCTATGCGGGGGCTCTGGTTGCGTTTGGGGGCGTCATTATCGGCCGCCGCGGTGGTATTGGTGGCCATAGGCTGGTTCCGGCAGCCCAACCGGCACGACAGCCATGTGAGTTACGAGGAGCTATTGTCGGCTGTGGAGGTGCCGTTGACGGAGCAGACTAACACGACCGGCGCGCCGATCCTGCTCACATTACCGGATAGCAGTACCATCCTTTTGCAGCCGAAAAGCAGTGTGAGTTATCGTAAGGATTTCGTTAAGAGCACATTGCGGGAAGTTTACCTCTCGGGTGAGGCATTTTTTACAGTAACCAAAAACCGCCGCCGCCCGTTTGTCGTGTATTCCAACGAGCTGGTAACCAAGGTACTCGGTACCAGTTTTGTGATAAAAGCATTCGAAGATGCAAAACAGGTGGAAGTGAGCGTAAAAACGGGCAAGGTGTCGGTTTTCCCCCGCACGGATACGGAGGTATGCGAGGGTATTGCCGCGCCTGAACTGGCTGGGACGATCATTACGCCGAACCAGAAAGTGTTTTTCTCACGGGAACAGACCCATCTCCGCAAAGGGTTGGTCGATGCGCCGGAAATCCTGGCATCGGCGGTGTTACCAGCACCGCTGTTGAAGTTCCAGGATATGCCGGTGTCGGACCTGCTGGACAATATCGAGGCGACCTATGGGATCGACATCGTATATGACGACCGTTTGTTTCGCCAATGCCTGCTTACGGCTTCATTTACCACCGAAAGCCTGTACGAGAAAATGGACCTTATCTGCAAGGGTGTCGAGGCGAATTTTGAGGTGGTGGACGGGCGAATGATCGTTACCGGCAGGGGATGTAATTGATTTTCAGAGATTTTACCAATGCTAACAAACCTAACTAATAACTCTAAACCCGGACCGCTTCTATGATTTAACCAAACTCCCTAAAAAAGAAAGGTTGATGATGTTGCACCATCACCAACCTCTGAGTTCATCCCCAAATTCGATTACATCCGTTACCAGCGGATGGAGGACTCGTTTTGCCCATTTTTCCATGTTACAAAACTTAGTAAAGTTATGAAAAAATTGTATCCTAACTATGCTTATTGGCAGATCCTTATGAGATTCAGTTGTATGCAACTCATCATTGCTGCACTCCTGACGACCTTTGCCGTGGCTGGTGCTACCGAAGCGCAGGAGGTTCTGAATAACCGCGTTACGATCCAGATGCAGAATCAGGACATCCGTAAAGTGTTGACAGCGATTGAAGACCAGGTTAAAATAAAATTCCTTTACAGTTCCAATCTGATCAAAGCGGAACGTAAGGTGAGCGTGGATGTGAAGCAGGAGCAGCTGGGCTCGGCATTGAAAACCATCCTGTCGCCGCTCGACCTCGATTTCGAGGTTTCAGGCAAGCAGATTATTCTGAAAAGGGTGAAACTGCCCGTGGAAAAGCTCAATCCGCAGAGCTACAAACCGACCACTGCGGACCGGAGCATTTCCGGTGTCGTGACCGACGCGAGCGGCTCCTCATTGCCGGGTGTTTCGGTGGTGGTGAAAGGTACCTCGCGCGGAACCGGCACCGATGCGCAGGGTGCGTACAAGATCGACGCTCCGGACGGCAATGTGACGCTGACGTTCAGTTTTGTAGGTTTTACGCCCAAGGACGTGGATGTGCCGGCCGGCCAGAACACGGTGGATGTAACCCTTATCCAGGACGAAAAGCTGCTGAATGAGGTAGTTGTGGTAGGCTACGGAACGGCGAGCCGCAAAGACCTTACCGGCGCCGTTTCGATCGTGAAAGTGGCCGAATTGACCGAGCAGCCCAACTCCAACCTCAGCAACCAGCTCCAAGGCCGCGCCTCGGGTGTGACAGTCCTTACTTCCGGCCAGCCCGGACAAGCGCCGCAGATCCGTATCCGCGGTATCAACTCGTTCGGTAACAACACGCCATTGTTTGTAGTGGACGGTGTTCCTACGCAGGATATCAACAACCTGAACCCGAACGACGTAGCTACGATGCAAGTGTTGAAAGATGCCGGTTCGGCGTCCATCTATGGTTCGCGGGCTTCCAATGGGGTAGTGATCATTACCACCAAGCGCGGAAGCGGCAAAGTGAAGGTGAGCTACGATATGTTCTACGGCACGCAAACCGTTCCGAAGGGTAATGTGTACGACATTCTTTCGCCGCAGGGTATGGCCGATCTGAAATTTATGGCCCTTAAAAACTCGGGAGCGGCGATCAACGACCCGCAGTACGGCAGCGGCGAAACGCCCGTTTTGCCTGATTACATCGTGCCAACCGGTGCAAAAGAAGGCAGCGTGGATCTCACCAAATATTATGTGAATCCCAACTACACCGACAAAGCGGATATGGATTCGTTCTACCGCATTGTGAAGGCTAATAAACAAGGCACCGACTGGTTCCACGAAGTATTCAAGAATGCGCCGATCCAGAGCCATAACCTCTCGGTGAGTGGCGGCGGCGAGCAGGGCAACTACCTGTTTTCCTTCAACCACTTCAACCAGCAGGGAAACCTGATGAATACCTACCTGAAACGTTACACGATCCGGGCGAACAGCCAATATAACATTACGAAGAAAATCCGCGTGGGTGAGAACATCGCGCTTACGCTCGTGAACAACCCGCGCACAGGTATCCTCGAAGAAGGCGGCGGTATCGGTATGGCTTACCGTATGCAGCCGATCATTCCGGTGTACGACATTCAGGGTAACTATGCCGGGTCTTTCGGTAGTGGTTTGGGTAATGCCAAAAACCCTGTTGCGATCCGCGACCGCGCACGAAACAACCGCGGTGTTACCAACAGCCTGTTCGGAAACATGTTTGCGGAGGTGGATTTTCTTAAAGATTTCAACTTCCGCACCAGTTTCGGTGGAGGCCAGTTTACTTATGCAGAGAATACTTTTTCCTATCCTGAATGGGAGAACTCGGAAAACGTAACGACCAACTCTTACTCGGAGCGTGTGAACTCGGGCTTCAACTGGACCTGGACTAACACCGTTACTTACGAGCATTCGTTCAATAACAAGCACAATGTGAAGGTGCTTTTGGGGACCGAGGCTTATAACAGCACCTACCGCGAAGTGGGTGGTTCTACCCAGAGCTATTTCTCTTTTGACCCTAACTACACCAGCCTTTCTACCGGTTCGGGAACACCTACCAACTTTTCGAACCGTTCTTCGGATGCATTGTTCTCCTACATTGGCCGCATCGACTACAATTTCAAAGACAAATATCTGTTGAGCGGTACATTGCGCCGCGACGGTTCGTCGCGTTTCACATCGCAATATGGCTGGTTCCCGGCTGTGAGTGCGGGATGGCGTTTGAAAGAGGAGGAATTCATGAAAACCGCTACCTGGCTCACCGACCTGAAAATCCGCGGCGGATGGGGTGTAATGGGTAACCAGTTCAATGTGGACCCTGCCAACGCATTCACCACTTACGGCCAGAACAGAAGCTTCGCATTCTACGATATCAAGGGAACCGGCAACAGCACGGTACTGGGCTTCCAGCGCACGCGGGTAGGTAACCCGAATGCGAAA
>CAMLNK010000152.1 GCA_946481035.1 uncultured Dyadobacter sp.
AGTTTAGTTTTCTCTGATCACTAAACCTCTTTCCATGAAAAGGATTTTTGCGACACTCTCATTGCTATTTGTTTTTTCCCAAAACCAGGCACAATCGGTTTACCATTTTGAAGATGGCCTCGCCGTCGGGCCTTGCCACCAATATGGGCGGGAAGCATTGTACACCGACCAGCTTGCCTACCAGCTTTACAAAGGTACGCTCAAACCACAAGAAGGAAGCATTTTATTGACCGACCCAAAGGCAGGGGAGGTGAAGTGGAAAAAAGTGCAGGCCGATTCGACCCACCGTTTTCGCGGCGATTCATTTTCGAACGGTTATGTTTACCTGACCTATGACTCAAAAAAAGAGCAAACCGCCATTCTGACGATTACCGGGCAGGACATGATTTTCCTGAACGGCGTTCCGCGCGGGGGTGACATGTACCGCTACGGCTGGATGCATTTGCCGGTTGTTCTGAAAAAAGGGAAGAACGAGATCTACGCCCGTGTGGCACGGTTCGGTCGCTTCGGTGGCATTACCGCCAATCTGACTTTTCCTGAAAAACCGGTTTCTATTAATACAGAGGACCTTACGATCGCCGACGTAGTTCCGGGTTTCAAAAATGATTCTCTTTGGACCGGTGTCGTCGTTTCGAATATGACCAAAAAGGCATTGACCGGGCTGGAAATGAAAACGACTGTGGCGGGAAAGGAAATTATAACCAAACTGCCTTCGGTACCTGCCATGACATTGCGGAAAGTGGGCGTTCTCATCGACGCTAGCGCGGTGACGGGCGTTGGGAAAAATGAAGTTTCGCTAACCCTGTTGCAAAACAGTAAACTGACCGATCAGTCGAAGATTTCGATCCAGTCGGTGGAGGCGGGGAAACAATATAGCCGCACATTTGTGAGTGAGCTGGATGGCAGCGTCCAGTATTTTGCGGTTTCTCCGCAAATCAAAAATGGCTCGACTGCGCAGCCGGCATTGTTTTTCTCCGTGCATGGCGCAGAGGTTCAGGCGATTAGCCAGGCTCGTGCCTATAAACCCAAAGATTGGGGCGTGCTCGTTGCACCTACAAACCGCCGTCCACGCGGTTTCAACTGGGAAGATTGGGGAAGGATGGATGCACTGGAAGTATTGGGTATCGCTAAAAAGCAGTTCAACCCGGACCCGTCACGTATATATCTGACCGGTCATTCGATGGGCGGGCATGGCACCTGGTTCCTCGGGGCAACTTACCCGGAGAAATGGGCGGCAATCGCGCCGTCGGCAGGCTACCCCACATTGGCCGCATACGGCTCGCACGACGGTGTGATCCCCGACAGCGCAGGTTCGCCGATAGAAGCTATGTTGCTGAGAGCCAGCAATCCAAGTAATGTTTTGGCATTGACTTCCAACTACAAAAGCCTTGGCGTGTACGTCGCGCACGGGGATGCGGACAGGACCGTACCTGTTACGTACGCGCGCCAGATGCGCGACATTCTTGGAAAATTTCACCGGGATTTCAGCTACTACGAACATATTGGCGGTGAACACTGGTATGGCGATATCAGCGTGGACTGGCCTCCGATCTTTAATTTTTTCAACTGGCATAGCATTCCGAAGGACACTACGGTAACTTCGATCGATTTCAAGACTGCCAACCCCGGGGTATCGTCCCGGATGCGGTGGGCGGGTGTACATCAGCAGCTTAATGCATTGAAATACAGCCAGATCAAACTCAATAGCAGCAAGAAAGATTTGAAAATTGAAGGTGCCACCGAAAACGTCGCATTGCTTTCTCTGGACCTGGGAGCATTCGCGCCGGGTTCGAACTTGAAAATTGTATTGGACGGCCAGGCCCCGATTGAGTATGTGGTGAAAGGAAGCGAGACCATCTATCTGAAAAACGACGGCGGCTGGAAACAAGCGGTTGCACCTGCGGCTACCGAGAAAAATTCCGACCGGAGCGGTACATTGAAAGATGCATTCAGAAATCGCATGGTGTATGTGTACGCGACAGGCGGAAGCGCGGAAGAGAAGACCTGGGCATTAGAGAAGGCGACTTTCGACGCTGAGTCGTGGTACTACCGCGGTAATGGTGCGGTCGATATTGTTGCCGACAAAGACTTTAATCCACAACAGTTTAAGGATAGAGGCGTGATTCTGTATGGTAATAAAAACACCAACCTCGCGTGGGATAAGGTGCTGAAAAACTGCCCGGTAACTGTCACAAGTGGTAAGATCGAAGTAGGTGGAAAACAATTTGCCGGTAATGACCTTGCGGCCTATTTCATCTACCCGAGAGCGGACAGCAAAAACGCATCGGTTACTGTTATTTCGGGAACGGGTAAGGCAGGTTTTCAGGCGGCCAATGCGAACCAATATTTCAGCGGCGGCAGCGGTTTCCCCGATCTGATGATTTTCTCAGCCGATATGTTGAAGAATGGAATAAAAGAAGTGAAAATGTCAGGCTTCTTTGGAAACGACTGGTCGGTGGATAAAGGGGAGTTTGTAATGCAATAGGCTGTAAGTAATAGGCTGTAAGCTGTAAGCTATAAGCCATAAGCAGTAGGCCGTAAGTATAAAATAAAAGGCTGTATGTGAAGCGATTATGGCACCCGCTACACATACAGCCTTTTCGTTATTTTGCTTATCGCTTACAGCCTACTGCTTACAGCTTATGGCTTATAGCTTTCACCCATTATCCGCAAACTCGGGATAGAGTGTCATCCCACCATCGATATACAATGTTTCGCCATTCACATAATCCGAATCGTCCGATGCCAGCCAGGCCACTGCTTTCGCAACATCCTGCGCGGTACCGATCCGTTTGTAGGGAATCAGGTGGAGCAGGCTCTGGTATTTATCGGGATCCGACCACACCTCCTGATTGATCGGCGTTTTGATTGCGCCAGGGCTTACCGAGTTCACGCGGATTTTGTGTGGCGCAAGCTCCTGCGAAATGGATTTCATGAACATCATGATCCCTCCCTTTGAAGCAGCGTAGTTAACATGCCCCGCCCAGGGAATTACGTCGTGTACGGAGCTCATCAATACGATTTTTCCGATCGCCAGTTCACTATGAAGGGGTTCTGTAATGGACTGTTGCTGAGCGACAAACTGCTTTGCAGCTTCGCGGCAGGCGAGGAATTGGCCCGTCAGGTTGACATCGATTACCTTCTGCCATTGCTCCAAAGTCATTTCCAGGAACGGCGAGTCTTTTTGCAGGCCCGCATTGCTGACGAGCACATCGAGACGCCCGAACTGGTTGACAGTTTCTGCAAACAGGGCTTTCACTTCGTCTTCCTTGCTCACATCGGCCTTTACCAGAATCGCGCTACCGCCATTGGCCCGGATTTCGTCGACTACTTCCTGACCTGCGGCTGCATTGGAACTGTAATTCACGACCACATGCGCGCCGTTGTTTCCGAAATGCAATGCACAAGCCTTGCCGATCCCCGAACTGGAACCTGTAACGATGACGACCTGATCTTTGAATTTCAGTTCGATCATATCATTTCTTTTTCAACGGCTTTCAATTTTTTCCAAACGCGGCGGTTCACATTTTTGACCGCCCAATTTTTCGCAATCAGAATTGCTTTGGAAACAGCCTCGCGAGGGGAGATGTTGGTAGATCTTAAAAGTTCCTGCGCGACGGCTACCGCTTTTTCGCGGGTAGTAGGAGAAAGGTACATCAATTCTGGCAATGCGATTCTTGCGTCCATAGAAGATGAATTTTGAGTGGTTTGATTAGATTGATGAAGATTTGTTTTGGTTTAAAAAAATCAGTGCCAGCTGTTTGACGGCCGATTTCCTAATATTATATACGCCTGGTCACCCCAAAATGTAACACTAAGTGTAAAAAAAATCCCCATCTGTTTGAAGGACGGGGATTTTTTCAATTTATCGTCTTATTTGACTTCTTCAAAATTGACATCCGTCACGTCGTCGGTTGCACCGTTGTTGCCGGCTCCTGCGCCAGGATTTCCGGTTGGACCGCCTGCGCCTGGTTGGCCTTCACCACCTTGTGCGTACATTTCCTGAGCCGAGGCCTGCCATGCAGCATTCAGTTTTTCAGATGCAGCGTCGATAGCTGTAAGATCCTGAGATTGGTGAGCAGTTTTCAACTCCGCCAATGCAGCTTCGATGCTCGATTTGTTGCTGTCGGAAAGTTTATCACCGTATTCTTTCAACTGTTTCTCAGTTGAGAAGATCAGGCTGTCAGCTCCGTTGATTTTTTCGATTTTCTCGCGTTCCGCTTTATCAGCAGCTTCGTTAGCCTTTGCTTCTTCACGCATTCTGTTGATTTCAGCATCGGTCAAACCGCTGGAAGCTTCGATACGGATCTTTTGCTCTTTACCGGTTCCTTTATCTTTCGCCGAAACGTGCAGGATACCGTTCGCATCCACATCGAATGTCACTTCGATCTGAGGTACACCGCGTTGCGCTGGTGGGATGTCCGAAAGGTGGAAACGACCGAGTGTACGGTTGTTAGATGCTTGCGGACGCTCACCTTGCAATACGTGGATCTCCACAGATGGCTGATTATCAGCAGCAGTCGAGAATGTTTCAGTTTTCTTCGATGGAATAGTAGTGTTCGCTTCGATGAGCTTGGTGAACACACCGCCCAATGTCTCGATACCGAGTGACAAAGGAATAACGTCTAAAAGAAGTACGTCTTTCACTTCGCCGGTGAGTACACCACCCTGGATTGCAGCACCAACGGCCACGGCTTCGTCAGGGTTAACGTTTTTCGAAGGTTTTTTACCGAAGAATTTCTCCACTTCTTCCTGCACGCGAGGGATACGGGTAGAGCCACCTACGAGGATTACTTCGTCGATGTCGCTGTTCGAATATCCTGCGTTTTTCATCGCTCTTTTGCAAGGTTCCATCATGCGTTGGAACAGAGAATCAGCGAGTTGCTCGAATTTCGCACGCGTCAAAGTGCGAACCAGGTGTTTTGGAATACCATCAACCGGGAAGATGTATGGCAGGTTGATTTCAGTCTGAGCAGAGCTCGACAATTCAACTTTCGCTTTTTCAGCAGCTTCTTTCAAACGCTGCAATGCCATAGGATCTTTTCTCAGGTCAACACCTTCGTCTTTCACGAATTCGTCAGCCAACCAGTTGATAATCACCTGGTCGAAGTCGTCACCACCCAGGTGGGTATCACCGTCGGTAGATTTTACCTCGAATACACCGTCGCCCAATTCAAGGATGGATACGTCGAAAGTACCACCACCCAAGTCGAATACGGCAATTTTCATATCCTTATGCTGTTTGTCGAGGCCGTAAGCCAATGCAGCAGCAGTAGGTTCGTTGATGATCCGTTTTACATCCAAACCGGCGATCTGACCGGCTTCTTTCGTAGCCTGGCGTTCTGCATCATTAAAATATGCCGGCACGGTGATCACGGCTTCGGTAACTTCCTGACCCAGATAGTCTTCCGCAGTTTGTCTCATTTTTTGAAGAATGAATGCAGAAACTTCCTGAGGCGTGTACAGGCGGTCGCCGATAGGAATGCGTGGGGTATTGTTAGGGCCTTTTTCTACGCTGTACGCAACCGTCTTCATTTCTGAGGTTGTGTCATCGTATTTTTTACCCATAAATCTTTTGATGGAGCTAATAGTATGCTTGGGATTGGTAATCGCCTGACGTTTGGCCGGTGCTCCAATTTTGCGCTCACCATTATCCATGAATGCAACCACAGAAGGAGTAGTGCGGGCACCTTCGCTGTTGGCTATTACAACCGGCTCGTTACCCTCCATGACAGCCACGCAGGAGTTCGTAGTTCCTAAGTCTATGCCAATAATTTTTCCCATTGTTCTATTTTATAAGTTAAGTATGATTTGATTCTGGACTTTGGACCGTCCGAGGCGCCGGAACTTCCCACGCCATTTTCAGCGGTCACTGGGAGTTTTATTAAAAACCCCGTACCAGCAACTTTCCAATAAAACAGGAATGACAAAGTGTCAGGCCGGGTTCCGGCCTGACGACGGAGCGAGTATCAGCTGATCATTTGACCCATATAAGGATCGCTCTGGCTGGCAGCGCCGGTTTCAACGTGGCCTGCAAACCGTGAGAATGCATGTTCGGACCCTTCGATAGCCACGGTGAAATCGTACCAGTTGAAGCTTTTGGCAAGATTCAGCACGATGGTTTTCCGGGATTTTGCGCCCGCAGGGGCCTTTTCAAGCGTAATGCTTTGAGTAGCAGCGCCATAAGCATTGTCGGTAACTTTCAATACCAGCTTTTGGCCCGGGTGCAGGTTACTGAATTTCAATTCGATATGGCCGGTCGGTTTTTTGTTGCGGTCGAGCTGGTAGGCGCATTCTACTTTCAGAAGGCCATTTTCTTTGTCGCCGCTGTATTCGCGGAAGAATCCGTTAGGACCGTATACTCTTAAGTGATAATGCTGATTATCGAAATCGGAGGGATTCCAGGATGCCGTCAAGGCGTCTCCGGCTTTCACCGCATAATTCCAGACTTTGGTCTGCTCATTTTTGTATTTTCCCGGGGCATACACGATAAATGGCGAACCGGCAGATTTGTCGTGAAATATGCCATTTCTGGCTTCCAGCTTAATTTCAAATGCATTTTTGGCAGAGTTGAAAGCGCCATCGGCATATAATTCATACGGGATGGCACATGCCGGACGCGTACCTTTTTCCTGGTTGGGCAAAATAGGGGAGGTTAGCGGGTTGCTATTCACCTCGTCGATCTCGCTTTTGGATAATGCTTTATAGCCGTTCGGAAGTTTTTTAAACTTTGCATTGAAAATACTTTCCATGAACTCCGTTCTCTCGACGAATGTCGGAAGTTTGATTTCCTGCCCGTCGTAAGGCGTGAAAGTCGAAGTAAGGTCGCCGCAAATGGTGCGCCGCCATTCGGTAATGTTCGTTTCTTTCACCTGCTTGCCCGATTTGAGGCTCACAAATTTTTCGAGGAACTGCAAAATAGAAGTATGGTCAAATACCTCCGAACATACATTGCCGCCGCGGTTCCATGGCGAAGCGATGATCAGCGGCACCCGGTAACCCAATCCGATCGGGCTTTCGCGGCATTCCTCTTTCTTTTTCTTCTGCATATCCTGCTCCAAAGTCACGAATTCCGTCTTGCAGTCGATGCCCGCAGAAACAGCGCCGGTGTCTTCTTTGTATGGATTGGGTACGACAAAAGGCGGCACGTGGTCGAAATAGCCGTCGTTTTCGTCATAGCAAAGGATGAAGATCGTCTTTTTCCAAACCTCCGGATTAGCGGTCAGGATATCGATCACTTCCGAAACATACCACGCACCATACCAGGGTGCGCCCGGGTGATCGGAGAAATTTTCGGGCGCTACCAGCCAGGAAACTGTCGGTAATGCACCGGTTTTAACGTCGGAACGGAATTGGTGGAGCACGTCGCCCATGGGTGCTTTGGCTTCGTGTTCGATATCGCCATCCTGGTATTTTACCGTGGTGATTTTCCGATAATCCGGGTCATTCCTGTTGATTGTGAATGCCTTGTTATGAATATTTTTCTGGCGTTGCGTGAGCTGTTCAAACTTTTCCGGGCTCCAACGGATCAGTTCTTCATTCGCCAGTTTCAGCAACGCGCGTTTTTCTTTCAGTACTTTTTCAAGATCATCGGCCTCTTTGCCCGACAATGTTTTCAATTTCGCCTGCGCCTGTTCGATCTCACCCGGCAGCATTTGCTGACGCTCCTTTAAATAGCGCTGGTAACCCGTGTGGTAACGGATATTGTATTGGGAAAACCATTCGATGGGGTTGTCGGTAAAGTTGGCGAGCCACGCGTCTTCTTCACCGGTAAATCCGGTATTGATGCTCAGCTCATTCTGGTAAATCCGCCATGAGATGCCGTTGTCTTCCAAGCGCTCAGGAAATGTAGTCCAGGTCGCTTCACGGTCGTCGGTCACATTCTC
>CAMLNK010000153.1 GCA_946481035.1 uncultured Dyadobacter sp.
TAGCCATTTTTCAACGAAATAAAATATTATTCTAAATACTTCTAGAAATATTTTTATTGTCAAAATTTTATTTTACATTTGGTAAATATTTTAAAATAAAGTTATGAATAGAGGAACGGTTAAGTTTTTTAATGAAACCAAAGGGTTTGGTTTTATTGCTCCGGAAAATGGCGGAGATGACATTTTTGTACACACCACAGGTCTTAATGATGATATCCGTGAGAATGACAGTGTGTCTTACGAAGTTGAAGAAGGTAGAAAAGGCCTGAACGCAGTTAATGTAACCATTATCTAGCCTGCCAAACCATACAAAGAAACAGAATCCTCCCGGTGTGGAGGATTTTTTGTTTTAGACCAACAAATGAAATCCAATTCCCAGCAATACCCGAGATCGTTATGGCGGATTATCGCGGTCCGATTGACAGATCTGCCAGCAACGCTTTTGAGTAATGCGCTGCTTTGCCTGACGTCACTCCTGTCAATTTTACTATCCTTATTGCTTCGGTTTGTACTGCAATACCGGAAAATAGTGATCCGGAAAAATCTGATAAGTTCTTTCCCCACCAAGTCCGCAGAGGAGATCCGTGGGCTGACAAGCGCATATTACCGCCATATGAGCGACCTATTGCTCGAACCTTTTTTGTTTTACCTGGCTCCTGAAAGACTGAGAAAGCGCCTGGCTAAGTATAATAATCCGGAAGTTTTGGAATTACTCCACGCAGACCAGCGGCCAGTAATAGTCTTCGCTTCGCACTACGGGAACTGGGAATATCTGATTAATCTTCCGCAAGTAACGGACTATCCGGTCTACACAGCTTACTCGCCAATCAAAAATGGTCTGGTCGACAGGATGATGATCAGGTTGCGTTCTTTCCTGGGGGTCAAACTTATTCCCAAGAAGGGATTTTACCGGCAAGCGTTGTCGCTATTGCGCCAAACTGCTATCCCTAACTTACTGGTGGTCATTGCAGATCAGCGGCCTGCGCCTGGCAGCGACAAATTTCATATTTCATTCCTGGACCAGGAGACTGCCGTTCAAACGGGAGGAGAACGGATGGCGGCTTCATCGCAGGCGGCAGTCGTGTACGTTGAATCGCAAAAAAGGTCTCGTTTCAGCTACGAGTTCACATTTCGGCTGATGGAGCACCCTGACCGGTCAACGCCCCTGAGCATTACAAAGTCCTACTATCATTTTCTGGAGAATAGCATCAGCCGTGCCCCATCTTACTGGTTATGGTCACACAACCGGTGGAAAATTCCGGCGGCGGGTGCTATCCATTCATCTTAAATATTGATCATGGCCGTACATCTCATTCGAAAAAACACCGTTTTTCAACCTGATTCAAGCCGAGTCATTGCGCGATTTCTATACAATGGCGAGGATAGGAGTAAAGAACTGATTTCGACTATCCTGGCTCTTGATGCAGGCACCCAGGTACGGCAACTGAACAGCGTTCTGAGAAAATACGCGAAACGGCATCGGAATATCCTCAAGGTATTCGAACGACATTTTCGAAAGCTGGAAGTTCTGCTCAAAGCAATGCAAATAGACCCGCAGGATCTGGAAACGAACCAACGTCTGCTGATCGGTGCCTATTTCACGATGGAATACTCCATCGAAGCTGCGGCCTTTTTCAACCCATCGATTGTGGCCGATCCCGATCAATCCGGCGTCGAACTAGGTGAAACGCGGGTGATCCTCAGCTTTCGGGCTACAGGGGAAGGACATATATCGTCTATTGTATTCCGTTCTGCGCTCATTGACCAAAACGATGATATTGTCATCGATACGCCTGGCCGGTTACTCGATTCTCCCGAGCATGTGCGCAACCACATCTATAAGAAAAAGTCGTTTTTGTCAAAATTGGGCGAAATGCAGGATTTGGATAATCTTGCATACCCCGCTTTGGAAAGAAAGCTGACCGAGACTTTTACGTACGAAGAACTCAAACGGTACGTGGAAGAAACCAGCGGGTTGTCGGAGATGGACATCGCGGGCGCGGTGTTTCTCCGCGAGGTAATGTGGCTGGCCTCTTCGCACTATGAAATGGATTTTTCCCTTGATACCGACATCTCAGAACGTGTGATCTTTCCCATTGCGGATACGGAAAAAAGAGGTATCGAAGACGCGAGGTTTGTCTGTTTCACCGATGACAAGCAAGAGCGGACCTACTTTGCTACCTACACGGCGTACGATGGCGTCAATATCCTACCCAAGCTCTTGACTACCCGCGACTTCTATCATTTCAAAGTACTGCCGCTGCACGGAGAGATTGCGCAAAACAAGGGAATGGCACTTTTTCCTCGCAAGATCAAGGGTAAATACGCCATGCTTTGCCGTATCGACGGCGTTAATAATTACATTGCCTATTCGGATAATATCAGCGTTTGGCGCAAGGCCACGTTGATCCAGACACCCAAATTTCCCTGGGAATTCGTTCAAATGGGAAATTGTGGCTCACCCATTGAAACCCGGGCGGGATGGCTGGTATTAACGCACGGAGTAGGCCCGATGCGGGAGTACGTGCTAGGTGCATCGCTGTTTGAATTGGAAAGTCCTGAAAATGAGATTGGGCGTCTGATTAACCCCCTACTAATCCCCAACGCAAGCGAGCGCGACGGTTATGTGCCGAATGTCGTGTATTCCTGCGGCGCATTCGTGCACAACCAGAGTCTGATTATCCCCTATGCGACTTCCGACTATGCTTCTACTTATGCAGTGGTCAATTTAGAAGAATTATTAGAAGACCTTATCGTCGACAAGAACTAACGCCGGAGAATTTCTTCGTAGACGCTCATGTAATTGTCCACCATCTTTTCTTTCGAAAACATCGCCTTCGCCCATTGGCGGCATTCCTGCCTGTCAAGCTGTGCAACCCTTTTTACAGCCTGAACGGCCTCACCGATTGTATGGACCAGGAACCCGGTTTTCCCGTCGACAATCAGCTCGCACATCGAGCCACGGTTAAAGGCGATCACCGGTGTACCGCAAAACATCGATTCAGCGACGCTTAAACCGAAAGGTTCGTCGAACTGAATCGGGTGAAGCAGAGCGAGCGCCTTTCCGAGTAACGTTTTCCGCTCGGATGGCCCGACGTTCCCAATATAAAAGACTGATCTTTCATCGACGCAGGGCTCGATCTTTTGCTCGAAATAGGCATCGTCCTGAATCAGCCCCGCTATTAGCAGGACTTTCCCTGACTCTCGGGCTATCTGAATCGCTTCCAGCGTTCCCTTCTCTGGATGGATACGTCCGAAAAACAGGAGATAGTCTTGCGGGTTTCTCTCGAAAGGAAAATCCTTGCCGTCGACACCGTTATAAACTGTTGCAATGTAGTCCAGTTCGTCGCTACGATCGGCATTGCTAATGGATGCGTAAAAACATGATCCGTTATACTTCCGGTAGACATCCAGGATTTTCGGGGATGAAAACCCATGGATCGTCGTCAGCATTGGGGTGGGGATAAGCTTTGAGTAGGTTAGTGGCAGAAAATCGAAATGATTGTGGATCAGGTCAAACCGCGAGGCGTTTTCCATTAGATGGCTGATATGCAAACATTCAGCTACCTTCGGGTCTACCTCCCTGTCTTCCGCATAGGGAGCGTGCGAGGTTCCTTCCAGTTTTGCCGTAGTCATCGAATCGGTTGTGGCAAAAAGCGTTACATCTACCCCCTTCTCGACGAGCCCCTCCGTCAGGTACGAGGCCACCTGCTCCCATGGCCCATATTGCCGGGGCGGCGTACGCCATGCGATCGATGATAGTATAGCCACTCTCATACCAGTTCGGCTTCCATTTTGGTGACTTCCTCAAATGCTTCGAGCACGCTTAAATGGGAGATCAGGTAGGCCAATGTGCTCTCGGCTCCCTGGTTTCGGTTGACGCCTGTGCTTTCCAAACCGTCGCAGCAGCCTTTTGTTTCAAAATCGTAAAGGCTTACCCGGAGGTCGTTTTCTCCTAAAAACCACATGAAACAGGTGGATAATTTCTGGATATAGGATTGATCTTTGGTAAGCCGGAATGCCTGATGGAACATCAATACCATGGCAAGGGCATCCAGTGGTTGCTGAGCAAACATCGATTGCTCTCGGTCTCTGCCGTACCAGTTCTCGTTGCCAACGACCGACAAATAGCCGTTACGGAGCGTTACATCCGAAAGGAAGTCCATGCTTTCTATTGCTACTTCGAAGACGCGGGGATCATGCAAAAACTCCGCAGCATGCAGGAGCGCCAAGGGTAAAAATGCATTGTCATACGCCAGCAGCGATTCAAACCATTGCCAATCACTGCTGTGGTGGATATCATATTCGGCGAGAAGCCTGCCGGTCAGGGCTCCCAGTATTCTGATCATCCCCTCGTCGGTCGGATTGCTTTTCAAATAGTGGCATATCCCGACGACGGTGTTGGCAATACTTCGGATAGATTTGAGTTTGGTAAAATTCGGCACAGCGTCAAAGAAAATCTCGCGACCGGTCTGGTAATAGGCGTCATTAGGCGCATTCCCGAGCAGATAGCCCAACGACCAAATCGTGCGACCAAAAGAGTCCTCCGACCCCACTTCATCCAGGAAGTTACGATTGAAGCTCAGGAAGTTTCTGAACATGCCGTCCTGGGTCTGCATGTAATTGATGTAGCTTAAATAGGTGGGCGACAGTTTCAAGGCAAGTGGATGCTTGTTTCTTTTGTAGGTCATCAACACCATCAGCAAGGCCCTTGCATTATCATCCAGGCAATAGCCTTCTTTCAGGTTCGGGATCCCGTATTTGGCGTGCTGGATAATGCCGGTGTCGTCGGTGAGGCGCTGAACATGATCGAGCAGGAACGGCGGGAGCGCAAGCGGGTCCAAAATCATCGGACTGCCCGATTCAAGATCCAGTCCGATTTTCGCTATTGATTCCGCCAATTCCAGGTATTTTTCCCCGATTTTCGGCCAGGTTATTTCGCGACCATAATCGAATGCATTTTTGCGGAGCTGCCGCATCTGGTCGGGATGATCCAGTAGTTCAAGCAATATCTCGGTGAGTGCCGGTGAGTCGTGGAAGTTGAAAAGGCGGCCCCTGCCATCGGCGAGCAGTTCTGCCGCATGCCAATACGGCGTAGAGATCACTGCATTGCCGGCGCCGATCGCATAGGAAAGCGTCCCGCTGGTGATCTGAGCCTCGCTGGTATAAGGGGTGATATAGATATCGGAGGCGGAGAGGTATTTGAAAAGCTCGGACTGACTTATGAACTCGTTCAGGAATACGACATGCTTTTCAATACCCAGCTGTTTGACCAGGCCTGCAAGGAATACACGGTATTCTTCCCCGGCATGCCTGACTACGTTGGGATGTGTTTTTCCCAGCACAATGTAGACAAGTTGCGGATACTTCTTCACTACCTCAGGCAAGGCCCTCAGGACTGTCTCAATTCCTTTATTACGCCCGATAAATCCGAATGTCAACAGCACCTGCTTGGAGGAAAGTCTGAATTCTTTCTTAGCCAGAAGCTGGCCAAAGTGTATGTCCGGCACACCATGTGCAATAAGGGCGATTTTGTCGATGGGTACTTTGTAGACATCCGACAGCATATCGACCGCGGTCTGGCTCATGACCACTACCGACTGCGCAATTTTACATATCTCGGTCATCACAGCCTTCTGATTGTAGGAAGGTGTTTTCAGGACGGTATGCAGCGTCACGATCAGCGGAATTTTGAGCCGGTATAATAACGGCAGGATGTAGATGCCGTTCTGCCCGCCAAATATCCCGAATTCGTGTTCGAGGATGCATACATCGGCCCCGCTCAGGTTAATGACATTGGCTGCTTCCAGGTAATCCGTCTGCTCTTCCTGCCGGATACTAAGCTTCACCTCTTTGGGATAATCGTAATGCAGGCCATTGTCGTCTATCGCGATCACAAAACCTTGCAAGCCACTGACCAGGGCTTCCTCTCCGACGGTAGAATGAAATAAATTTTGAGTGAAAGTACCAATTCCGCACTCCCTCGGAGGATAGGTTCCTATAAAAGCAATTTTCATTTCGGCCGTTTGTTGATTTGTTGTAAGATAACCTAATTAAACTGCATTACCCGGGAATATTTCAGCTGCCACCAAATACTTTACAGAATCCCCAGGAATCCATAAAACATGTTGAATATCAATCAAAAGGACCTACCTTACAACAAAACTAAAAACCATGTCAAAAGAAAATACCCAGCAGAAAAGCGACAAGAAAAAGCCCGCTAAAAACCTGAAAGAAAAGCGCGCGGACAAGAAGGAGAAGCGGGATAATAAATCGAAGATCGACTAGATGACGCGCGTTTCAGTCAAGCACAGAATAGACTACAGATACGATCACAAAGTACTTCTGTCCCCACACAGATTCCGCCTTGCTCCACAGCGCGATACCCAGGCGATCATCGAAGGATACAGGTTTGTTCTGCGGCCCGCTAATCGCCTATACTGGCAACACGATGTTTACGGCAATAAAATGGCACGGGCCGATTTCGATGAGAAAACAGATTTTATGTCGGTGGAGGTTACTCTGGAAATCGAGCTGACCAGTTTCAACCCTTTCGATGTGCTAGTCGACGATGAATCGCAGTACTTCCCATTTTTGTATCCTTCGATCGTTAAAAATGCTTTGCTGCCATATTTGCAGATCTTAGACAGGAGCTCTGCCCTCACCGCATTCGTTGGCTGCGCTGAAAAGTTTCATGGTGAAACTCTCTCTTTCTTGGTACAGCTCAATCAGCACGTTTGTAATTATCTCCTTTACGTGCAGAGATTAGAGCCAGGCGTGCAGTCATGCGAGATGACCCTGAGAACCCGGACTGGTTCTTGCCGCGATTCGGCATGGCTCATGGTTCAGGTGCTGCGACGATTAGGACTGGCAAGCAGGTTTGTATCAGGTTATCTGATACAATTAGGTACCACATCGGGCGACTCTGTTGAATTGCATGCCTGGGCAGAAGTGTTCATACCAGGGGCAAGCTGGATTGGTTTGGACACGACCTCAGGCCTGTTCACCAGTGAAGGCCATATCCCACTTGCGATCGGACCCGGTCCCGAGCAAGTCGCAATTGTAGAAGGACTAACCGAGCCCTGCTCATCTACAATGACCTATCAATTTGAACTAACAAATCACTAGACAGCAACGCCGTTTATCCCAGTTGTCCGAACCTTATCGCTAATCCCTTATCGCGATTGTACCTGGGTTATCGTTGAGGTAACACAACAATGAATTGTCGCAAGCGAGTACAGACTTTTGATCTTAATCAGAATCCTGAATTTTCTGCATACGCACAAGGTATCATGGGAAATAAGCCTTAAACGCCGGCATTATTGTTGCAATAAGTTCAATTTTTTTCAAAATTGCAGAAAGATAAAGGATACCATGGGGTTCGAAATATCCTCAGCGCCTGTGCTGAAAAGTAAACGTTTAGGCTATACAGACCTCATGAAAGTTTGAAATATCGGAAAACAGAACTGGCAAAGAAGGAGAAATAAGCAGGAGTAACAATGTCTCTTACGGATACACCTTTTTGGCGGAGGTAGAAGATTTTGACATCGAGGACTACATTGAATACATGGACTGGCCCTCTGCCGCGGGACGACATATAAGAATCTACATAAAAGAAGGCTCTATTTTCTTTTACCTACACGACGAGCTTAAAGACAGATTGTTTCAATTTTCTGCATTAGACCCTTCAAAGCTAAAAACAAAAGAAGCTTTTGAAGATATAGTTAAAACCTACCTATTAACAAAACTTTGACAACTTGTCAGATGATGAATGTAGTTACTCTCAACCCTTGAAGGGAATATGCGTCCAAATCCGACACCTTATTTTATGTCCGTCTACTTTGTCCCATATCGTTTT
>CAMLNK010000154.1 GCA_946481035.1 uncultured Dyadobacter sp.
TGGCAGCAGTCGGAAGTCGAAAGCTCGGGTTTTATTTACAATCTGATGAAAAATGCATTCGGGTATGTCTCCTACAATGGCGGCGATGCAACGATGGTAACGATCAACAATAACCCGAACATTAACTGTCCGAACGCCAGCTGGAATGGAGTCACCGCCAATTACTGTACCGGAACAGCCACCGACGACGTGGTGGCCCACGAATGGGGCCACGCCTACACCGAATACACCAGCGGACTGATTTACCAATGGCAGCCCGGCGCGCTGAACGAGGCCTATTCCGACATCTGGGGTGAAACCGTGGATCAGCTCGACAACAACTACATGGATGCCGGAGAATCTAACGCCAACCGCACCGGCTGCGCCAGCTCCGACCGCTGGCAGGTGGGCGAAAAGGCTACGGCATTCGGCGGGGCGCTGCGCGACATGTGGAACCCGACATGCAAAGGAGATCCCGGTAAAGTAACCGATCCGCAGTACTGGTGTGCCAATACCGATGAAGGCGGCGTACACATCAACAGCGGCGTTATTAACCATGCCTACGCATTGTTGGTGGACGGTGGTACTTACAACGGCCAGACAATCACCGGCATCGGCATCACCAAAGCTGCGCACATTTTCTGGCGGGCACAGTCGGTTTACATGACTGCTACCACCGACTTTGCCGCGCAGGCGGACATCCTGGAAACCGCTGCCAACGACCTGACGGGTATCAACCTGCAGGGCTTATCAACCGGCACCTCTGCGCCCGGCCCCTCCGGCCAGATCATCACAGCCAGTGACGTTGCGCAGCTTGTCAAGGTAATCGCAGCGGTAGAGCTTCGTTCCGAAACCAATTGCGGTTTTACGGCTACGCTCGCTCCCGCTCCCGCATTATGCGAGGGCGCGAATGCGGGGCTTGCGATCTTTTATGAGGGGTTTGAATCGGGCCTCGGCGGCTTTACGACTTCTTTTACGACAAGCTCGGCAGGCTGGGTGAACCGCCAATGGCAACAAGTAGCAGCTCCCGGCGGGCGTCCCGGCTACGCCGCTTTTGGAATCGACTACCAGGGAGGCAATTGCAACACGGCTACCAACCAGTCGGGCATTATCCGTATCGAAAGCCCCGTCATTACCATTCCGGCAGGAACTACCGGTAATCTGGCCATGGCATTTGACCACTATATTGCCCTGGAAGATACCTGGGATGGCGGTAATATCAAGTTCAGCATCAATGGGCAGCCCTGGACCGAGGTACCTCCCACCGCATTTACAGCCAATGGCTATAACAATGTCCTCACCGCCTCGTCGGCAGGCAGTTCCAATCCGATGGCCGGCCAGTTTGCTTTTACCGGAACGGATCAGGGGTCGGTAACGGGCTCGTGGGGCCAGAGCCAGATCAACCTCAGTGCCGCCGGGATTGGCCTGGTTGCCGGTAATACTATTCGGTTCCGCTTCGAGGTGGGTACCGATATTTGCGGCGGTGCAGAAGGATGGTATGTGGATGATATCCGGGTGTTTACCTGCGCGGTTACGCCGGCAGTCCACTTCACGGCGGCGAGCGCGAGCGTGAACGAGGGTGAAGCGACAACCGTGGACCCGTCCGGCTGCCTCAAATACGTCGACAAAGTGGTCAGTATCGGAATCGACAAAGCGCCTACTCAGCCGGTTACCGTCACATTCAACGCTCCGACAGGCACCGCAAAGCAAGGGGCAACCGGTGATTATATCATTTCACCAGCCTCCGTGACACTCGACGCGGGGTCGCTGACGAAAAATATTACGGTCCGGATTTTGAACGACGCCTACGTGGAAGGCCCTGAGACGATCAACCTTTCTTATGCGCTGAATGCGAACGGTGGAAACGGCTACGCGGCAAGCACGTTGCAAAATTTCGAGCTGACCATCAACGACGACGATCTCGCACCTGGCAACTATACTGAAGAGCTCCTGAGTTCCAATTTCAACAACGGCCAGGAAGGCTGGAAAGCGATCAACGGCGGCAACTCGTACCACACCTGGCAAGTAGCCCAGTACGGCGATGCGGGTTTTGAAGACGGCTCACCCTTCTTTTTTGTAAACAGCGCCGTTAGCAACATCTATACGCTGGACGAAATCCTGGAATCGCCGGTCGTTAATTCTTCCGGAAGAAAAAACATGGTACTCTCTTTCAGGCAGGTATGGCAACGACAGCTCGGCGATTTCCCTGAAACAGGGACCGTCGAAGTGTGGGATGGCACAACCTGGCAGACCTTACAAACGCTCAATGAAGCGACCGGCAACCTCGGAAACCTGCTTGGCTACACCTCCGTGGCGGCATCTATCAACATTCCGGATGCGTATGCGAACGTCAATATGAAATTCCGGTTCCACTACATTTCCCGGTCGGAAATATGGTGGGCGATCGACAATGTGAAGCTGACCGCCAGCCATTCCAACCAGATCCTGTCGACTGTCAACACCGGCAGCGCGGCACAGCAATACCTCGGCCCGAATGAAACCGCGGTTTTCTACGACCCCGCGACCGGCGACCTCATGGCCAAAATCAAGAACCTGAGCGCGCATGATTATGGTTGTACGACCGTGGAAATAGACCGCGCCGGTGCCAATGGAACTCCCTGGCTGGGCAGCTACCAGGTAACCAACAAAACTTTCAAGGTAACACCCACTAATAATAACCCGGCCGGCCAGTACGAGATCACGCTTTACTACAAGGCCTCCGAACTGACTACATTTACGCCAGCCAATATCCAGACGATGGGTAAAACGCCCGGCACCATCGCCACAGGCGTGGCAGGAAATACGACACTTATGGCGGTAGCCAGCAGCACGGCATTAACCAGCGACTACGCATTCACTGCCACGTTCAACACAGGCTTTTCAGGATTCGGCCTTTCGAGCGCGCCTCCGGGAGCGCCGCTGCCCGTAACGCTGGTGGATTTCGAAGGAAAAAACACATCGGAGGGTAATGTACTCCGGTGGACGACCAGCTCGGAGAGTAACAACGATTACTTCGCGATTGAAGAAAGTATCAACGGCAAAAACTTCACGGAGGCCGGGCGCGTGAAAGGCGTCGGCAATGCTTCGGCGGCCAATCATTACAGCTTCACCGACGTGGATTTCAACAAGGGCATTACCTATTATCGCCTCAAACAGGTGGATTTTGATGGCAAATACGGATACAGCCGTATGGTCGCGATCGACGCGCCTTCGGAAGGAAACATCCGCTTCTACCCTAACCCGGTGCAATCCGTGCTCAATATTGAGCTGCCGAACCTGCAAAGCAGCTGGGTTAATGCACGGGTAATCGACGCCTCGGGCCGGGAAGTATTGGCCAGAGAACGGGCGACTGTCCAAAACGGCAGACTAAATATTCCGCTCGGCAAACTACCGGCGGGCATTTACCAGGTTCTGATTACCAATGACAAAGTCAATTACCGGCTATCGGTTTTCAAACCCTGACGGCATTGGGAAGTATACAAAAAAGAGGCTGCATGTTCATGCAGCCTCTTTTTTGCCTTATTATACCTCTTAATAAACCTCATCCATGACCTTCGTTAGCCAGTCGGCAACTTCCTTCGCATTGGTATCCTGGTTTTGGATAATTACATTACCGATTTGCCGGAGTAATATCGCGGAATAGGTTTTCGTATTGGCATCGTAAGTGTACGTGTAAAAGCGGGTAATGCCCAGGTCGGCGCCGCCATTGACCGGTTTCGTGAAGTCATCGCCTGAAATCTTGCGCGAAGCACTCAGGTATTTGTCCAGATCGGCGGCGGCTATTTGGGTCGAAGAAACCGTCGTTTGTGAGACATTGGCGTCCATTTCCGTTTTTGAAAGCTTCGATTTCAGCTCAATATCATTCCAGTTCCCTGGTTTGTCGTAAGTCCGTACCTGGCCGTCCTTGCTTATCAAAATGCCTTTAAACTGGTTTCCCCAGGCCTGGTTCACGTAATGTATTTCAAAATAAACTTCCTGTTCATTGGCTATTTCGACGTCGTCGGAGCAAGAAACCGACAGCGCTGCCAGCAACGTAAAAAACAGGATCGGGATAATGCGTGAAGCTTTCATGGTCGAAATAGCGGATTGACATAAAATTAATCATTTTGCCCCATTGAACGACCATCCGTGTTACTCCACGGCCACATATTTGCCGGAGCAGGCCTCGATACAGCCATAACCCAGTGTCACTTTGCTGGCCGACAGTTCGCTATAATACCAGATAAGCGATCGCTGGCTTCTATCTATGGGGATCATTTCGATCCGCTTGTCGTCGAGGATCTTATAGGCGTTGAACAGCGGCACCGACGATTGGGCCTTCCCTTTCTGCTCCACAAACTCCCCATTCTCCCTAAACTCGATCGTATGTGCAAAGTCACCCTTCACTTCCTGATAGGTGCCGCCGCCATCGCCCGGGTCGGCCAGGTATTCGACGATCTTCCATTTGCCGATCAGGCCGTTGTTTTCTTTAAGTGCTCTCTTGGCTGTGTCGTCCAGCGGTTCGGCAGTTTCGTTCCGGCAGGCCATTACCGTCCAGAGCAGCATCAACGACAGGAGTAAACGGGTAGTTTTCATGGGCTAAATATGAAATTGGTTTCGGTTACAAAGATGCGCCTTCTCCTGCTTTCGTTGGAACAGCCTTTGAAAAACCACCCTTACCGGCGGATCGTCCTGAATGTGAGATTGATCCTCGGCCCGTTTTGTGTTTTCGATTTCGGGATCCGGTGTTCCCAGGTATGCTGTAAATCGCCCTTCATGATGAGCAGCGAGCCGTTTTCGAGGCTTAACCCGTACTTCCGGGCGTGGTCGGGCCGGTAGCGGAACTCGAACCGCCGCTCCTGCCCCAGGCTCACCGAAGCGATCACCGGGTTTCGGCCCAGCTCCTGCTCATTATCGCCATGCCACGCTACGGAATCGTTGCCGTCGCGGTAGTAATTGAGTAGCACGCTGTTGAATGTAAAACCGGTTTTCAGCTCAATCTGCCGTTTGAGGCCTGCGAGATCGTGCGTCCACGCATGAGGCTCAAACCGCGTTCCGGAAAATGTATAGGATTGCGCCGTATCGCCAAACCAGGCCATCAGCCGGGGCGCGGTCACTTCCTTTCCGTACATCTGCATTACCTGCTGCCGCCAGGGCACTTCCGCGATCCATTTCCGCATCAATGCTGCGCTTTCGGCAGCGGGTATGAAGCCCGGATAATATTCGAGCAGATCCTCGGGAAATTGCAGGGCTTCCTGCGGGCCAAAAAGACTTAATTGTTTCATTTAGTTTGTCGATTAATGCATTCCGAAGCATAACAACAAACTGCACAAAAAAGTCTGAGACATCCTTTAAGCCTGTTCCTCCGCCACCGCTAACGCAACCAGATTTCCCGGCTCGACCCATTGCACTTTTACCTGCTGCTCCCCGGCATGCAAGGCAAGCTCCTGTTCCATTTGCGGGAACTGATGGTACATTCCATCCTTGTGAAAACCATAGTGAATGGGCACCAGTACGTCGGCATGCAGCAGGCGCGTCACCGTGATCGCTTGGATGGGTGTGAGCGTGATAGGTACCGGGCTGGGCGCCACCCGGGGGATATTCACCACCGCCCCGTTCACGGGCAGGAACACCGCATCGAAATGCTGCCAGGTTTTACCCAGCTGCCAGAACTGGTTGTGCCACATCGTGTCGCCGCCATGCAGAATACGCTGACCATCGGCCTCGATCACCCACGAAACCTGCTTGTCGCCAACACCGTCCATCGCGAATACCGCCGTAATGGTAAAGTTGCCGATTTGCTGCGGCGTGTTCAATGCGAGTGCCAAAGGCGTGAACCCGTCGTTGGTTACTTCTGCGGCAATCTGCTCGGAGACGACAAAACTGCCTTCCGGTTTCAGTACCGCGCGGATCGCCTCGGGATCGTAATGGTCTGAATGCAAATGCGTGATCAGTACCACGTCGGCCAGGGTGTTTCCTACAAACTGCACCGAGGTTTCAGGGCCGATGGACGCGCCGCGCTGGTAATTCTGTACTGCATCTATGATCAATGTCTGGCCATTGGATTCTACTTTCAGGCCTGCCCAGGATAATCTTTGAAGTTTCATGTGCTGTTGTTTTTAGTACATCACAAAAGTATTTGTTTTAGATATATGAGAAAAATGATTTATTTTTATCAAATCAATGAACAATACTCATGTTATGCTAACACTCCAACACCTCTATATCATTGAAAAAATTACCAGCGAAGGGTCTGTAACCAAGGCTGCCGAGAAGTTGAACCTCACACAATCGGCACTGAGTCACCAGATCCGCGACCTGGAAGCCGCCAGCGGGGTAAAACTGTTCAACAGGATCGGCAAGAAGCTCGTGCTGAACGAGGCCGGCCAGCGCGTGGTCAGCAGTTCGCAGAAGGTATTGCCGGTAATTCGCGAGCTGGAAGCGGAATTGAAGGAAATGCGGGAAGGAAAGAAGCAAACGATCCGCATCAGCACCGAATGCTACACGTGTTACCATTGGCTGCCGCGGCTGCTCCTGGATTTTCAGGAAGAGTATCCGGGTACCGACATCCAGATCGTGGCGGAGGCGACCCGCCGCCCGATGGAATACCTCGAAGCCGGCAAACTCGAACTGGCGCTCGTGAATGGCACCAGCAACAATAAGAGCCTGCATTTCGAGCCGCTTTTCGAAGACCGGATGGTGGCGCTGCTTTCAGATAAGCATCCACTCGCATTGCGCGGTACCCCGCTCGAATTTTCGGACGTCCATTCCGAAACACTGGTTGCATTTCAGATCACCAGCAATAGCAACCTGCTTTCACCGGACCTGGTGTCCAATCTTTCGCCCAAAAAAATCATCCACATCCCGATGACCGAGGCCATTGTGGAAATGGTCAGGTTTGGGATGGGCATTACCATAATGGCCGAATGGGCCGCCCGCCAGTACCTGAGCACCGGCGGACTTACCACATTGCCTTTTCGTTCGGAGATCGGTACACGTCATTGGTACGCGTGTACGCACAAAGACCGTAGCGAATCGCTGAGCGGACTCGTGGGCATGATACAATCGGCATTATTGGGAACCGAAAATCCGGTTATGGCCTGAGTTCAGGGCATTTCATAGCCTGAAATGCCCTGTTTTCTTAACTTTTTCATGAGGAGGTTGCGCCCGCGAAGCAGCTGCGAGCGTGAGGTGCTGTCGGTAATGGAAAGCGCCTGTGCGATTTCGATGTGCGAATAGCCGTCGATCAGGTGCAGGTTCACGATCTTTTTGTAGCCCTCGGGTAATTGCGAGATCATTTCATCGACAATCCCTGCGCTAAGCTTGTCGACAATGCTGATGTGGTCGTTGGATTCGAAATCCATCGGCGACATGTCCATGGAATGGTTCATCGCTTCCTTCTTGGTGGTGCGGTGGTAGTAATTGATGCCCGTGCGGGTAACCACCGAGCGCATCCACGACTCGATCGATTCCAGGTTTTGGACGTCGTGGATATGCCGGAAAATCTTCACAAACGATTCCTGGTAAATATCCTCGGCCTCCATACGCGTCCGGGCAAAACGGACGCAGATACGCATAAGGTCGGTCCGGAATTTGTTGTAGAATAGCGTTTGGGCACGCGGGTCGTTATGCTGGCAAGCCCTGACGAGGTCGGTCAGGGTGCGGTACTGTTTTTTGGTTAATGCTTTCATGAGGTTAGAAGAAGTTGGTAGTAACTGACGGATAATCTTTGCCTGTTTATACCCCTCGCCTTTCAACCTTATCAGCATTAGCAGAAAATAAAAAAGCCGGAAACAAAAACGCTGCTTCCGGCCGCCGAAAATCAATCCATTTACTTAAAACTTATAAGCGACGCTCAATGTAGAATTTCT
>CAMLNK010000155.1 GCA_946481035.1 uncultured Dyadobacter sp.
AACCTTCCCCACCTCGGTACTTATTAGGACGCTTAACATAACCAAGCTCCTAATCCCATGAGAATAAAACTCTTAACAGCATTATTTCTGATCGCCCCCACATGCGCATTCGCGCAGCAGCAAGCGGCTAACCGCCCGACGGTCGTGGCGGGATTTCCAGTGAATTATAATGATGATTCGGTAGGCACTTACACCTTGCCCGAGCTTTTGAAAACTGTCGACGGCAAGCCGGTGACCACAGCCAAACAATGGACCGAACAACGGCGACCGGAGTTGCTACGGCTTGCGGAGGAAAACCAGTTTGGCAAAATGCCACCCAAGCCAAAAGATTTGGCATTCCACGTGTTCGATAAAGGCACTCCGGCATTCAATGGAAAGGCGATTCGCAAGCAGGTGACGGTGTACTTCGCCAAAGACACGTCGGATCATAAGATGAGCCTGCTGATTTACCTTCCCGCGAAGGCTGCCAAACCGGCGCCACTGCTGATGAACATTTCCTTCGCGGCTTACAACCAGATTATCGAAGACAATGGCTTGCGCGTGGGCGAGATATGGAATAAGGAGGGTAAAAAGGTAAAGGCCGATAAGCCGACGCCATTCGGAAAACTGAATGTGGAGCAGTTTATCGATGCCGGTATCGGCTTCGCGACGGTCTATTATGGCGATATCGAACCCGATTTCAAGGATGGCCTGCCTTATGGTATCCGTAAAATTTACCTAAAACCCGGCCAATCGGAGCCGGCGCCCGATGAATGGGGCGCAATTGCCGCCTGGGGCTGGGGCCTCAGCCGCGCAATGGACTATTTTGAAACGGACAAGCAGATCGATAGCAAGCGTGTAGCATTGCAAGGCGCCTCGCGGCTTGGCAAAACGGTGCTCTGGGCGGGCATCCACGACCAGCGGTTCAAAATGGTGATTGCGAGTATTTCCGGGGAAGGTGGTGCTGCGCTGGCGCGGCGTAACTATGGTGAGACGATCCGGCATATTTCCGACCCGTCGCGGTATTTGTACCAGTTTGCACCCAACTACCACGGCTGGGCCGATAAGGTGAATGCTATGCCGATCGATGCGCATATGCTGGTGGCACTCATGGCCCCTCGGCCGCTCCTGCTGCAAACCGGAAGTACGGATTACTGGTCGGATCCGAAGGGCGAGTTCCTGTCGGCAGTTGCGGCAGCGCCTGTTTACCGGCTTTTTGGCGAGACGGGGCCTTCGGCTTCGGCCGCGATGCCTACGGCTGGGGATACATCGTTACTCATGAACAATCTCGGGTATTATATGCATGAGGGCGGACATACGGTGCTGCCGGAGGATTGGAAGTTGTTTGTGAGTTATATGCAGAAGTATTTGTAGGGAGTTTTTTGCAGGATTTAATATGCCACGAAGGCACCGCAGCGGCGGACCGCGAATGTTACACGAATATGCTTCGTGTAACATTCGTGCCTTCGTGGCATTAAAAATATCCCAAAAATCAAACACACGCACTTTAATGCAAACGTTTGCATAAATATCCACTTACAGTTGCATTTCCAGCAATCAATGCTTTATTTTGACTCAAATTCAAGTATTTTATATTAATTAAAATATTTTAAAAATAAATTTTCATCATAAACTTAGATTATTGGAAATGTCAAATATTGATCAAAAGATAAAAGTGGCGATCGTAGGCGTGGGAAACTGCGCGAGCTCCCTGGTGCAGGGGGTTGAATACTACACACGCTACACAGAAAAAACCTCCGGATTAATGGCCGACAATATCGGTGGCTACCGCGCTGCGAATATCGAATTCGTGTGCGGCTTCGACGTCGATGAACGCAAGATCGGATTGACGCTGAAAGACGCCATTTTCACAAAGCCCAACTGCGCGATCGAGCTTTACACCGACATTACGAGCGAAGCGCCGGTTTACCGCTCGCCGGTGCTGGACGGCGTTTCTCCGCAAATGCTTGCCTACCCTGCGGCTAATCGCTTCGTTGTAAAGGAAGAACTGAAAGACACCGATTTGCTTACAAGCGGCGAAAGGTATAACGAAGCATTGACCAACGCCATCCGCCAGGAAATCATCGCCCGGCTGCGAGCACACGAAGCAGAAGTGCTTATCAATTATCTGCCGGTTGGTTCGCAGCTGGCAACAGAGTTTTACGCGGAAATCTGCCTCGAACTAGGCATTTCATTGGTGAACTGCATTCCGGTATTCATCGCATCTGATCCCGAATGGGAACAGAAGTTCGTAGACGCGGGCATCCCGATCATCGGCGACGACATGCGCAGCCAGTTCGGCGCGAGCATACTATCCCAAATGTTGCAGGAACTGGCCTTCGAGCGCGGCCATCATGTAAAAGCACACATTCAGCGTAACGTGGGCGGCAATACCGACTTCCTGAATATGGAAGACAAAAACCGCCTGAAATCGAAGAAAATATCGAAAGAGAATGTAATCCGTGCGCAAAACGACATCCGCGGCATTTCTACCGCCGACAGCTTCCTGCACGCGGGGCCGTCGGAGTACATTGCATTTTACGGCGATAATAAGATAGCCAATTTCCGCCTCGAACTGGAAGGCTTCATGGGCTCGCCGGTAACGCTCGACGCACAACTTTCGGTACAGGATTCGCCTAACTCGGCGGGTGTGGTGATCGACGCCGTGCGCTATGTGTACGTGGCGCGCGAGATGGGGCTCGTAGGCGCATTGCGCGGGCCTTCGGCAGCTACCCAGAAGACCCCGCCGCAGCAAATGATGTTCGCCGATGCGACTTACGAATGCCACGCACTGGCCAAACGCGAACTCACCGCATCGACCCGGAAACAGCTGAAAATGAGCCTCGAACTGGTCGATAAAATGGATTAAAGAGCAGACTTACTTTCGTAAACCCTTACTTTCCTAAACCCTTACTTTCCTGCGACCAGCACCTTCACACCGCGGTCTTCCAGGGATTTGACGGCCTCGTCCGAAACGCCGGCATCGGTCACGATGTACTGCACCTGGTCGAGGTCGCAAATTTTTCCGATCCCCCGCTTGCCGAACTTCGTATGGTCGGCAAGTACCACCACAATCTGGGCAGTGCTGATCATCTTCTGGTTCAGCCCGGCTTCCGTCAAATTACTGATCGACAACCCAAAATCGAAGTCGATCCCGTCGACGCCGATAAAGAGTACGCCGCAGGAAATATGGTCGAGAATATACTCGGCATAGGAGCCGGCTACCGACGACGAATTCTGGCGGATGAGTCCGCCTAGCTGCAACACCTCCACATTGGGCCGGTTACTGAGTTCCAGCGTCACTTTCACCGCCGGCGTAATCACCGTGATCTGCTTCGTTGGGTGCAGGCAGCGCGCCAGCTCAAATACCGTCGTTCCCGAGCCGATCATGATCGAATCCGTTTGCCGGATCAGTGTCAATGCCTCACGCGCAATGCTTTGCTTCTCGTCGGACTTGATGAATTCCTTCTCATTAATCGGCCGCTCCACCGCATAAGGATTATTGAGCGAACCGCCGCCATGCGTCCTGAACAGTAAGTTTTTGTCTTCGAGGAGTTTAAGATCCTTCCGGATCGTCACGCCGGAAACCTGCATTTGCTCCGAAAGCTGCACGATACTCACCGTACCCGCCCTTTTCAGCTCCTGCAAAATGAATTGATGCCTTTCCGTAATAGTCATTTCGATACACTTTGAAAGCAAGTATAACCATAGTTTCCAAAAGACGAAAACCCACCCGCTCACGCTACCAACTTATACCGCCAGATTTATTTTTTAAATACAAATAATACAACACAAAGGATGAAAACTGCCCGGATTACTACCCTGGGGCGGTATTATCATATTGTTAACATTCAAAATTACAGGTTTCAATTACTTTAATAAACTTTAATTTTGTTTAAATAATTTAATTTCACTTTGTTTGTATTGCTTTCTAGCTATAATATTTCATGATTTTTATGTCTATTATACCAAAAAGCATCCCGAAAAGCATCCAAGGCGCCGGATGCCGATCGGAAAGTGAAATAAATTTTAACACATCGTTATGAAAATGTAAAATTTAGATCTACTCAATCTCCCATGAAATTCTTGAACACTTATCTCACAGCCTTCATGCTGCTGCTGGCGCTGCTTTCGGGAGCGCACCGCGTGCATGCACAGGCCACCGATGCCTCCATCACGGGCACGGTTAAGGACGCCACGAACAATGAACTGTTACCCGGTGCTACCATTACCATCCGCAACGACGCCACGGGCTTTGAAACCCATACTATTACCAATGCCAAGGGTGAATATGCCCTGCACCAGCTGCCGTTGGGTAAACCCTATTCGATCAGTGCGTCGTTTGTAGGGCTGCAAACGGTAAAACAGACCGGTTATTCGCTCAATTACGGCGATAAACTGAATGTCGACATTACCCTGTCCGCTTCGGAAACCGCTTTGAAGGAAGTGGTTATCTCTGAAAAAGGCTTCACCAAAGAAGTGCAGCAGGCGGGCGCATCTACCTCTATTACAGCAGCTCAGATAAAAAGCTTACCCAACGAAGGCCGCAATTTCACAAGGCTGAATAATCTTTCCCCGTTACAGGGCGGCGATAATTTCAGCTTCGGCGGCCAGCGTGCTACCGGCGCGAATGTGACGATCGACGGGATGAACGCCAAGAACCAGTGGACTAACGGTACCGTCGCGGAAGGGCCTTACGCCATTTCGCTCGAAGCCATCCGCGAATACAAGGTGATTACCAATGACTATGACGTCACCCAGGGCAGGCAGTCGGGCGGGGCGATCAGCGCGGTGACCAAAAGCGGTACCAATAAGCTGGAAGGCTCAGCATTCCTTTATTTCAGGAACAATACATTATCCAGCGGCTACGACATCCGCGGCGTGAAGCGCGAGCAGGATTTCAGCAACTACCAGTCGGGTTTCAGCCTCGGCGGGCCTTTGATCAAGGATAAACTGCATTTCTTCGTCGCTTACGACCGCCAGGACGCCAGCCAGCCCCTCGTGATCGCCGATATTAAAAGCGCCGCCGACGAACAGCGCTACGGCATCCGGAAGGACACGCTCGACAAGCTGATCCGCATTGCCTCTGAACTGTACGGGCTCAAAGGCCAGCAATACGGCCAGTTCCCTCGCAAAACCACTACCAACACCGCATTCGTGCGTCTCGACTGGCAGATCAACCAAAAGCACAAGCTGACGCTCCGGAGCAACACCACACGCTACGTTTCGCCATTCAATGAGGGGGGATAACTCGAATATCAACCTTTTGGAATCCTACAACAATTTCAAGGACGTGTCTACCACCGCGATGGCCGCATTGCGCTCGTCACTGAACCCGCGGCTGACCAACGAGTTCAAAGTACAATATATGTACTCCTATAAACCGAAGACGCCGCAGAGCTACCTGCCCTTTTCGAACATCCCGCGCGCGATCGTGAACGTGACCTCGCCGTTCCCGACCGAGGCTAACCCGAATGCGACGCAAACCAAGTCGGTGCAGTTCGGCGGGCAGCGTTTCAGCCCCGAGTCCAACCGCATGAAACAGGTGCATTTGAGCAACACCGCCTATTGGAATACCGACAAAGTCAACTTCACCTTCGGTACCGACAATATGCTTACGTACATGGAAACCTACCTTTCGAGCGAGCAGAATGGCCGTTTCTTCTTCAATAGCCTCAATGACCTGGCCGCATTACGCCCCTACCGCTACGCCCGCGAGGTGCCATTGAAAGGCGCACCGATCGTGGAGCAGACCGTACTCGATATTTCCGCATTTGCCCAGGCCGAATACAATCCACACCGCGACCTGAACCTCGTGCTCGGCGTGCGCTACGATGCTACCGCCTTCCTTACCAACGGTGATTACAATGCGACCGTCGATAAAACATTGGGCGTGCGTACCGACATTAAACCGCAGGATTGGAACAACATTCAACCACGTTTCCAGGTGACCTGGGATATGGGCGGCCGCAAGAAGGATATTCTCAAAATCGGCGGCGGTATGTTCTCGTCGCAGCCACATTACTACGCGCAGGTGAACAATATCCAGAACAGCGGCACCATGGTGGGCGCGATTGACGTCACCGGCGCTGCCGTTCCGAAGCCCGACTTCAATGCCTACCGCAACGATCCGTCCACGATCCCCGGCATTCCTCAGGGTGTGAACTACATTTCGACGATCAATGCGGTGAACAAGGATTTTCAGGTACCGACCACTTATAAGGCCAATATCAATTACAACCACTTTTTCGGCGACCGCATTCGCGTGGGTTTGAATGCGATTGTGGGCCGCACGGTGCATAACTATGTGTACGTAGACCGTAACCTGGCCGATAATCCGGCATTCAGGCTGGCCAATGAGGACAACCGCGGCGTATTCGTGCCGGCGGCGACCATTTCGGCCAAAGGCGTGACCGACTGGCTGCAATCGCGCAAGACTGCGGATGTAGGCCGTGTGCTGGAACTGATCTCGACCGGCGAATCCAACCAGCTCACATTTGTTGCTGACGCGAGCATTCGCATTGGGAATGATGGGTATGTCAATGCGAGCTATACCATTAACTCGGCGAAGGATAATTCTTCCTACAACTGCTGCGTAGCGAATACCTCCACCTTCCTGCCTGTGAAAGACGATCCTCGCAACCTGAACTACGGCTATTCCGACCAGCAGTTCCGCAACAAGCTCGTCATTAATGGGGCCGCACCGTCGTGGAAGGGCTTTCAGCTCGGCGCAACGCTCATCGGCATCGGCGGTAGCCGTTACAGCTTCCTGGTGGGCGGCAATACGAGTTTGAATGGTGATTTTGTGTTAACCAACGATCTGGCCTACGTTTTTGACCCTAATAACCCTGGCACACCTGAAAACATCCGCAAGGGCATCAGCGACCTGTTGAGCAATCCCGAAACCGACCAGAGCGTGAAGGATTACATCAACTCCAACATCGGTAAAGTGGCGAAGCGGAACGGCGGTTCCAACCCATTCTATACCACAGTTGACCTTCGTTTGACCAAGGCATTCAGCATTGCCAAAGGCCATAACCTCGAATTTTCGGCCGATGCATTCAACTTCCTGAACATCCTGAACAAGGAATGGGGCCGCAACTACAACCGGGGGAACACTAACCTGCTTAACATCAACGGGTTCGACCAAACGAAGCAGCAGTACAACTATTCGGTGCAGAACATTGCTACCCGGCCGATCGGCGGAACACCGTGGCGCATTCAGCTGGGTGTGAGATATTCTTTCAACTGACCTTTTATTTCCCTAAACCAATCCAACAATGACACCAACGACACCTTTTGACCGCATCGGGTTACCCAGGCACCTCGTCTGGGGCTATCTGGGCATCCTGATCTTCATGATGGGCGATGGCGTGGAGCAAGGCTGGCTCAGCCCCTACCTCCTCGATCGCGGCATGACCATCCAGCAATCTGCATCGCTGTTCACGGTTTACGGCATTACCATCGCCATTTCGTCGTGGTTTTCGGGCGTGCTGGCCGAAGGGTACGGGCCGCGCAAGGCCATGCTGATGGGCATTTTGCTGTATGTGATCGGCACTGTCGGGTTTGTGGGATTGGGCATGGAGTCGCTGAATTTCCCCGTCATGCTGCTCACTTATGCGGTCAGAGGGTTCGGGTATCCGTTGTTTGCCTATTCGTTTCTGGTATGGATCACCTATCGCACGCCCAAGAACGCGCTTGGGCGTGCGGTGGGCTGGTTCTGGTTTGTATTTACGGGCGGCCTCAATGTATTCGGCGCCTATTATTCAAGCTGGGCCATCGAGCGGATCGGCTACCAGAATACGCTTT
>CAMLNK010000156.1 GCA_946481035.1 uncultured Dyadobacter sp.
GCTCAATCACCTCCGGCACCACATTGGAGCCGCCGTGTAAAACCAGTGGGAAGCCCGGAAGGCGCTGCTGGATTTCTTCGAGAATATGGAATTGCAAACCCTGCCCGCCCGAAACTTTGTAAGCACCGTGGCTGGTACCAACGGCAATGGCCAGGCTGTCGCAATCGGTCGCATTCACAAAATCCTCCACTTGCTGCGGATTGGTATAAAATGAATGCGCCGCATCGACGGTCAGGTCATCCTCCACACCGGCCAGTACGCCGAGCTCAGCTTCGACGCTGATGCCTTTGGCATGCGCTGCGGCTACCACGGCTTTGGTCCGGGCCACATTTTTTTCAAAAATGTCGTGCGAGGCATCGATCATTACAGAAGTATACCCACCCTTCTCAATGGCGTCGAAAATATGTTCTTCATAACCGTGATCCATGTGGATCGCGTACGTAACGCGCGGGTAAATGCGCGCCGCCGCGCTTATCATGGACAGGAGCATGTCTGCGTGCGCATAGTCGCGTGCGAAGGGCGTTGTTTGCACGATGAAGGGCGCATTGGCCTCCTGTGCAGCGGCGAAAAGGCCGTGGATTTCTTCCATGAAAAACACGTTCACAGCCGGTATCGCGTAGCGGCCATAGCACTTTTCAAAGAGTTGGCGAGTTGTCAGTAGCATTGGAATGGTTACCAGAAAATCGTGTATAAAGCTGCCAGCACACCGCATATCAGCACCGAGCCTACCACGAAACTCTTGCCGGGCTGGAACATGGAAGCCTGAATATCCAGGCCCTTCGGGTTGTTCCTGCTTTTAGGATCAGCCAGGGAAATGGCGGCGATTACGGCGCAGAGGATCAGGAAAATGTAGCCCATACGGTCCAGGAACGGAATCTCGGGATACATAAACTTGCCCGCCGTCGACAACGGGATTGTCAGCAATGCGGCGGTAAGCGCCGCAGCCGAAGTAGTCCTTTTCCAGAACATCCCCAGAATGAATATTGCAAATACGCCCGGTGTAATGAAGCTGCTGTACTCCTGAATGAACTGGTACGCCTGGTCGAGCACCCGAAGCTGTGGCGCAATGAGGATACCGATGCCCATTGCAACGTAGATCGTGAAGCGGCCCACACGCACAAGCTGGCGCTCGGTGGCGTGCGGGGCGATGTACTGTTTGTAAATGTCTAATGTAAATATCGTCGAGATACTGTTGGCTTTGCCAGCGAGTGACGCCACGATGGCGGCTGTAAGCGCGGCAAATGCCATTCCTTTCAAGCCCGCGGGCAGCAGGTTGAGCAGAACCGGGTACGCGTGGTCGGGTTTTACCACATTACCATCGAGCATTTCCTGCTGGAACATGCCGTTTTGGTATAAAACAAATGCGGCGATGCCCGGGATTACGACGATGATCGGGATGAGCAGTTTGAGAACGGCCGCGAAAAGAATGCCTTTCCGGGCAGTTGGTAAACTGGCACCCAGGCTTCGCTGGATAATGTACTGGTTGCAGCCGAAATAGGCGAGGTTGTTGATCCACATCGCACCGATGATCACCGACAGGCCCGGAAGATCTTTATAGAACGGGTTTTCTTTCGGAAGGATCATGTGGAAATGCGAATCTGCCTGTTCTTTCAGCAATGCAAGCGCATTGAAAAGCCCCGGCCGGTTGAAATGCTGGGAAACAAGGTCCAACGCAAGGTAAGTGGTGGCCAAACCTCCGAGTACGAGCACAATTACCTGCACGACATCCGTATAGCCGATCACTTTCATCCCGCCGATCGTAATCACGATGGCGAAGAGGCCCAGGCCAACGATACCATAGTTGAAATCCAGCCCCGCAGTTACTTCGAGCGCGAGCGCACCGAGGTACAGAATGGATGTCAGGTTTACAAATACATATAACAGGAGCCAAAAAACGGCCATGATCGTCGCTACCGTGGGATTATACCTCTCCCGCAGGAATTGCGGCATGGTGTAAATCTTGTTTTTGAGATATACCGGCAGGATAAACAACGCCACGACGATCAACGAGGCCGCGGCCATCCATTCGTACGAAGAAATGGCCAGGCCAATGGCAAATCCCGATCCCGACATCCCGATAAAGTGCTCCGCCGAAATGTTGGAAGCAATGATGGAAGCACCGATTGCCCAGAATGTCAGCGACCCCTCCGCAAGGAAATAGTCGGTTGAACTAACCTCTTTCGAGCTTTTCTTTTTATAAATCCAGTAACCGTAAGCGGAAACGCCTATCAGATAGATGAAAAATACTATGTAATCCAGCGATTGCAGACCGGTAGTGGACATGCTTGTGAAGGGGTTAATTGGTTAAATGGTACGTTACTAGATGACAGGAGCCGGTATCGGTCAGGTATTGTCATTGATGGTCAGGAGTTGTCAGTTGTTGTCAAGTGTAGTCAGGTCTGGTTATTTATGTGGGCCAAACTTATTCATTTTCCACTACACCTGACCATTCATGACTACAAATGACAATCCATGACCACTCTTGACTACTAATGGCAACTCTTGACTATTCCTGAACCGCCGCCGCATATTGCAGCACTTCGTCCAGCTTCACACTCCGGCCTTCGGTCAGGGATTTCATCGCAGCGATACCGATGGCGGTTGCCATGAGCCCGTCGTGCGCATCTACCGGTGAAGGAGTGTCTTTCAACACGCAATCGATGAACGTTTTGAGGCAGACGCGGTAAGCGGTTTCATACCTTTCCAGGAAGAAATGCAGCGGTAGCGAGCTGTGGCCGCCATTGCTGTCGAAATGAATGAGCGTATCGGTCGTATTGTTTTCCGCCTTCGCCATGCCTTTCGAGCCGAAAATTTCCAGGCGCTGGTCGTAACCGTAAACGGCCTTGCGGCTGTTGTCGATCACACCGATTGCACCGTTTTCGAAGGTTAATACGATAACAGCCGTGTCAATATCGCCGAATTCCTTAATCTCCGGGTGAATAAGCGCGTCGCCTTTCACGAATACTTCTTTCACCTCGCTGCCCACAATGTAGCGGGCCATATCGAAGTCGTGGATGGACATGTCGAGGAAGATCCCGCCCGAAACTTTCAGGTATTCCACCGGCGGAGGTGCCGGGTCGCGGCTGGTAATGCGGAGAATGTGCGGCTCGCCGATTTTTTCGTTTGAGACAAGGTGCCTCACATTCATGAAATTGGCGTCGAACCGGCGGTTGAAACCGAGCATCAGTTTTACATTATTGTCAGAAACCGCTTTCTCTGCCGCCTGAATCGCTTCCAGCGTTACATCAAGGGGTTTTTCACAAAAAACGTGCTTTCCTTTTTCCGCCGCGGCCACAGTATAAGGCACGTGGAACGGGGTAGGCGAGCAAATGATCACCGCTTCCACATCGGGGTGGTTGATCACGTCGTAGGCGTCGGTAGTCACTTCGGGCACGCCCAGGTCGCGCGCGAATGCATGTGCAGCAGGCGAGAGGTCGGAAGCGATGATCACTTCGGCATCAGGCATGTGGTACACCAGGTTGCTAAGGTGGATCTGGCCAATCCGGCCCAGTCCGATCACACCGGTTTTGAGTTTTTTTGTCATCTTAAGAAGTTGCGAGCGAGTTGGATCCGTCGACTAAAGTCGGCGGTCAAAGATTTAGAGAATTAATTTCTAGCCGTCGACTAAAGTCGACGGGAAAAGATTGATTTTTTTAAAATTTCCTGTTCCATTCTTTCAGCCAGCGCTCAATAACAACTTTTGTCTGGGTGAAGAATTCGACTGCGTGCTTGCCCTGGCCGTGGAGGTCGCCGTAGAAGCTATCTTTCCAGCCCGAGAACGGGAATTGTGCCACAGGAGCGGCTACACCGATGTTGATACCAATATTACCGGCCTCGGCTTCGTGGCGGAAACGGCGGGCATTCAACCCGCTGCTGGTGAAAATACAGGCCATATTGCCGTATTTCCCGGAATTGATAAAGCGGATCGCTTCGTCGATCGTATTAATATGTACCAGGCTCAATACCGGCCCGAAAATCTCGGTCGCTGCCAGCTCGCCGTCCAGCGGAATGTCTTCGATAATGGTAGGCGCAATGAAGTTTCCGTTTTCGTAGCCGTCAATTTTCGCATTGCGTCCGTCCACGAGCAGGCGGCCGCCTTCGTGTAAGCCTTTGTCGATCAGGCTGTGCACACGGTTTTTGCTTTCAGCAGTAATCACCGGCCCCATTAGCACGTCCGAATCCAGACCAAAGCCTGTCTTGCGGTTTCTGGCCGATTCCACGAGGCTTTCTGTAATATCTTTATGTTCGCCCACGGTAATGATCGTCGAAGCAGCCAGGCATCGCTGCCCTGCGCAGCCGTAAACGCTATCGATCACGATCTGTGAAGTCATGTCAATATCCGCATCCGGGAGTACGATCACCGGGTTTTTGGCTCCGCCTTGTGCCTGCACGCGCTTGCCGTTGGCCGAACCTTTGGCATACACATAACGGGCCACATTGGAAGAGCCTACGAAGCTAATGCCTTTGATGACAGGATGTTCCAAAATGGCATCTACCGTCTCACGCGCGCCTTGCACGAGGTTCAGTACACCTTTCGGAAGGTCGAGCTGTTCCATTAATCCGACGATCTTGGTCATCGTCAACGGCACTTTTTCCGACGGCTTGATAATGTAGCTGTTCCCGCAGGCGAGCGCATAGGGGAGGAACCAGAACGTGATCATGCCCGGGAAGTTGAACGGCGCGATACATGCACACGGACCAAGCGGCTGGCGTATCATATATTCGTCGATACCTTTGGCAATGTCTTCCGAAAACTCGCCCTGGATGAGCGTCGGCATACCGCAGGCATTTTCCACGTTTTCGATCGCGCGCACCATCTCGGCTCTCGCCTCAATGAACGTCTTGCCCGATTCTAGCGTGATAGTCCTTGCGATGTCGTCGGCGTTGTCTTCGAGTATTGTTTTTAGTTTAAACAAATATTGCACACGCTTCGAAACCGGCGTATTTCTCCATTCCTGAAAACCTTCGTGGGCAGCCGCTGCGGCGTCGGCAACGTCCTGTGCAGTGCCGTAAGGGACTTTCGCCAGCACTTCCTGGTTGGCGGGGTTCACCACATCCACGTAGTTGTCGGAGTGGCTGTCGACCCAGCGGCCGTTGATGTAATTCTGTAATTTTTCCATTTGTATTTTAAAACTTATAATCCTCCGTATCCTTTCACGAACTCCATTACTTCATCATAGGCAGGCATGAAATTCGCGCAGCCTTCACGGGTTACGATGATCGCCCCGCATGCATTGCCCATCCGCACACTTTTGTACAAATCCCAGCCACGCAGCAACCCGAACGAGAAGCCCGCACAAAAAGCATCACCCGCCCCAAGCACATTCAAAACTTCCACCGGGAAACCAGGGACTTTCACTTCTTCCTTACCCGGCTGGAAAATCGACGCGCCATCTTTGCCGCGTTTCACTACCAGTGTCTCCACACCCGAATTCAGAATTTCATTAATGGCATTTTCAATATTCCCGCGGATTTCCGGCGCGGATATTTGCTGATGTTTGATTAAAAGCTGCTCCTTGTCGGTCAAAAACGTAGCGAGAATCTCTTCCTCCGTTCCCACTACAATATTGAAGCTGCCTAGCGCCGCACGGATAGTAACCCCGAATGCACGCGGATCAAACCACTGGTCGGCACGGAAATCGATGTCGAGCAATCGTGTGACGCCATTCTTTTTCGCCAGTTCAAGGGCATAGAACATCGCTGTACGGCTTGGGTCCTTGCTGAATGCGGTACCTGAGAACGCCGCCGCCTTGAAATCCTGGAACGGTATGGCGGATACGTGATCGATATTCAGGTTGATATCTGCACAGTTTTCGCGGTAATACACCAGCGGGAAGCGGTCGGGTGGCTCAATGCCCAGCACGACGGCCGAGCTGCGCGTACCTTCGATCACTGGCACCCATTCGGTAACAATGCCCTCGTTGTCGAGAAAATGCTTAATGAAATTCCCGACCTGGTCGTTTCCGATACCGGTCAGAATAGCCGTTTCCAGGCCGAGCCGACGGCTTCCGGTGGCGATATTGAGCGGACATCCGCCCACAAATGCATTGAAAGCCTCGATTTTTTCAAAAGGGCTGCCCACGTTGGCCGAATAGAGGTCAATGGACGAGCGGCCAAGGGTAAGAAGATCGTATTTGGGCATGTTTTTTTTGTACTTCGGCTTCCGGCTATCGGCCGTCGGCCTTTGTTTTTCGTTATTTTATCTGGTCACCAACAGTTCGACAGCCGAAAGCCGACAGCCGAAGTATTTCAAAATGCCGACAGCCGACAGCCGAAGTTCCCTTCATCCATTCATTTCCGCCGTCACGATCGGTAGCCTCGGATCGGCGCCTTTCCAGGTCCCGTAAATCCAGTCGTGGTCGGGGTCGGAGGTGTTGGCGAGTGACTGGTCGCTTCCGGCGAGGAAATTGAGGTAATACACATTGTAGCCATGGCCCGCCACTACCGGATGGTAGCCTTTGGGAACTAATACGGCTTCATTATTTTTCACACGAACAATTTCATCGAGCGAGCGGTCTTCTGTATAAACCTGCTGGATCGCGTAGCCTTGCGGTTTGTCGATTTTGTAGAAATAGATTTCTTCGAGATTCGCTTCGAGCAGGTTGCCTTCCGCGTCCACCTTACGCTCGTCGTGCTTGTGCGCGGGGAAGGAGCTCCAATTGCCGGAAGGCGTGTACACTTCCACGCACACGATCTTATGGCAGCCGAAGCCCGGTTCGAGCAGGCTGTTGATCTGGCGGTTGGCATTATCGCCCCCGCGGTACTCGATAGCGGCTTCCTCTGGGCGTTTCATACGCGGCGGATGGTCTTCGTCGGAAAGGACTTTGCAGATCGCAATGTCGGTACCGGGCGACTGTGCCGTCAGTACAAACGGCGTCCGGCGTGAAAGGTACATCGCATGGCCGATCCCGCTGAAAACATCCTTGCGGCCATTGCCCGTTTCCCAAACCTGCCCGGCGGCTTCCATCTTGAAATTTCCGCCCAGCAATGCGAAGCAATATTCATATTCGCCCGTATCTCCCACGATTTGTTCGCCTGCTTCCAGTATTTTAGCTTCGAAGTTCAGGTACGTCCAGCCGGCCTGTTCGGCGGTGAGGGAATGATAGGTCTTGTCGTGTGTTCGGGGCTTGATCAGCAGGTTACTCATTGTGGTAAATCCATTACATTTGCACAATGATAGTGTTGTATAAATTAAACACAAAATGTAAATATGTTAATATTGAATGCAAACGTTTGAAAAAATTTCAAAGAAATAATTGACCTATTTTAACTCATGAATTCCTCACGTCCTGTTACAATTAAAGATATTGCACGCCGTTTCCGGTGCTCTCCCTCCACTGTTTCCCGCGCGCTGAACGACCATCCGGCGATCAATGAAGACACCCGGAAAAACATCCAGGAATATGCCAGAGAAGTGGGTTACCAGCGTAATGAAGTGTCGCTGAGCCTGCTCAATAAAAAGACCGCGTCGCTGGGCGTGGTGGTGCCGACCATCAGCAACTACTACGAAACCGCGGTGATCGAAGGCCTGCATACCGTGTTGCAGCCCATGGGTTACACGCTCAATATTTGTGTTACAAACGAAAGCTATCTGCTTGAAAAAGAGTCGCTGTCCAAGCTGCTCTCCAACCGTACGGAAGGGATATTTCTCTCCGTTTCGCAGGAGACTTACGACGCCGGTTACTACGAGCATCTGGAAAGCGTGATACAGCGCAAAACCCCCCTGATATTCATCGACAGTGAATACGAGGATTTCGAAACAAGCCGCGCCACCGTGGACGATTACC
>CAMLNK010000157.1 GCA_946481035.1 uncultured Dyadobacter sp.
GATTTTGAGGTGACCGACCCCGAAAAGGGGTACATACTGCGTAGCACGAATGGGAAGAGATATCGACTAACTGTAAATGAGGCGGGGAGCTTAACGACTGGGGAAGTTCAATGAATTAAGACGTCTGTTTGTTTTTTGAACATTAGTAATTGCAATAAATTGAAAGCTATTCGCTGGGCATCCGCATTTAACAAGATAATCGGATATTTTCCGATTATCTTGTTAAAAAATGACAGAATAAGGGTCGCTAGTCTCTACCTAAAAATCTTACTGATATACTGTTCATTGTTTTTCCTTGTTCATGTTCAGTGAACAAGGAAGAATAATGAACACTCTGTAAGGCGCCTAACTTCTCTAAAACGCCTAATTCTCCTGCATCAACTTAGTCAGAATCTCCTGCGCGGCCACCGAAATGACGGTTCCCGGCCCGAAAATGCCTTTTACACCTGCATCATACAGAAACTGGTAATCCTGTGCGGGGATCACTCCCCCGGCGATGACCATAATATCTGCTCTGTCGAGCCTTTTCAGCTCGGTAATCAGTTCGGGAATAAGCGTTTTATGTCCGGCGGCAAGGCTGGATGCGCCGATTACGTGTACGTCGTTTTCAATGGCCTGCATGGCTACTTCCTGCGGGGTCTGGAACAATGGCGCGATGTCGACGTCAAAGCCCAGGTCGGCAAAGCTGGTTGCGATTACTTTCGCGCCCCGGTCGTGGCCGTCCTGGCCCATTTTGGCGACCAGCATCCTCGGCCTGCGACCTTCGAGCCGGGCGAACTCGTCGGACATTTGCCGCGCCCGTTGAAAATTTTCGTCATCGGAAACCTCGGCCCGGTAAACACCCGAAACCGAGCGGATCGTTGATTGATACCTGCCGAATTGCTGTTCCATAGCCTGTGAAATTTCTCCTAATGTAGCTCTTTTGCGCGCCGCGTCCACGGCCAGGGCCAGCAGATTGGAATACATATCTTTTCCGCCGGGTTCGGTGCATGCGCGCGTGATCCGGTCGAGCGCACTACGGACTTCCGGCTCATTTCTTTGCTTCCGAATTGCTTGTAGTTGGGCGATTTGCGCGTTTCTTACCGCTTCATTGTCTATTTGTAATATTTCAAATGACTGCTTCTCGTCGGTTTTGTAACGGTTCACACCCACTATAACCTCTTTGCCAGCGTCGATCCGCGCCTGTTTTCGGGCTGCGGCTTCCTCGATACGCATTTTGGGAAGGCCGGTTTCAATAGCTTTGGTCATACCGCCCAATGCCTCCACTTCCTCGATAAGCTGCCAGGCCTTGTCGGCAAGCTGCATGGTCAGATATTCAACGTAATAGGAGCCGCCCCAGGGATCGACGGCTTTACACAGGTCGGTGTCCTTTTGTATAAAAAGCTGGGTATCCCGTGCAATGCGCGCCGAAAAATCGGTTGGCAGCGCGATTGCCTCGTCGAAAGAATTGGTGTGCAGCGACTGGGTGTGGCCCATAACGGCGGCCATCGCCTCGATAGTCGTACGGGTAATGTTGTTGAAGGGCTCCTGTTCGGTAAGGCTATAACCGCTCGTCTGGCAATGCGTGCGGAGCATCAGCGACTTTTCGTTCTGAGGGTTAAATTGCTTTACAATTTTAGCCCAAAGCATCCGTCCGGCCCGCATTTTGGCGATTTCCATAAAATGATTCATGCCTATGCCCCAAAAAAACGAGAGCCGCGGCGCAAAATCGTCGATCGCGATGCCGGCCGCGAGCCCCGTACGGATGTATTCGAGCCCGTCAGCGAGCGTGTAGGCGAGCTCGATATGCGCGGGCGCGCCCGCCTCATGCATGTGATAGCCACTGATGCTGATCGAGTTGAAGCGCGGCATATGCTGCGAGGTGTAAGCAAAAATATCACCTACAATGCGCATCGACGGGGCGGGCGGGTAGATGTAGGTGTTGCGCACCATAAACTCTTTCAGAATGTCGTTCTGGATCGTGCCTGTAAGCTGCTCCGGCCGCACGCCCTGCTCCTGTGCAGCGACGATAAAAAAGGCCATTACCGGTATTACCGCGCCATTCATGGTCATCGATACCGACATCTGATCGAGCGGAATCTGATCGAAAAGCGTTTTCATATCCTGCACCGAGTCGATTGCAACGCCAGCTTTGCCTACATCGCCGGTCACCCGCGGGTGGTCAGAGTCGTAGCCGCGGTGTGTGGCCAGGTCAAATGCTACCGATAGCCCTTTTTGGCCTGCGGCAAGATTTCTGCGGTAGAATGCGTTGGATTCGGCAGCCGTGGAAAAGCCCGCATATTGCCGGATTGTCCAGGGGCGTTCCAGGTACATACTTGCGTACGGGCCGCGCAGAAACGGGGGAGTCCCCGCACCGAATGCGAGGTGTTGCGCGTTCGCGAGGTCGTTTTGGGTGAATATGGTTTTGATTGAAATGCCTTCCGCTGTTTCAAATGGCGGCTGCTGACTGATCTGCCTGTTCTGATCGGAGATATTACCTGAAACATTCCTGAAAACTTCACTATTTGCCGTTTTCAGGAAGTTTTCCCATGCAGCATTAGCCAGTTTCAATGTCATATCTTCCAGCGCGAATGCACCTGCGGCCGGGTCGGCCACTTTGGCAAAAAGGCTCTCGTGTTCGAGAATATAGGAAACGTGCGTAGCTAACCGTCGAGCCAATGCATTATCTGAATTATCAAACGGAAGTACTGTAAGCGCATCGCATCCACCGATAACCGCGCTCATGGCCTGGGCAGTGGCTCTTACCAGGTTGGTATAATCCGGCTGATTGCCGTGGTAATGGATAGAGGTTTGCGCGTGAATGAAGGGAATGCATTGCGCTTCCTGCAATGCGAACGCACATGCAATTTTCTTTAACAAATACCTTAATGCCCTCATTTTGGCAATTTCAGTCAGGTATTGCGTGCCGATCGGGACCCAGAATATAGTCTGGTCAAATGCCTGCCCGGACGACACGCCATTGGAATACCCATTTGAAAATGAAACAAGGGCTGTTACCAACTGTGTTACCGGATCGGCGCCTTGCAGTGCTATGTGGAATGGCCGGGGTTCTTTTGTTTTTTCCGCATTTACATTCAGCCAGCCCGCGGTTTGTTTTTGGGCCTTTTGGATTTCAGCGACAGTTTCCCAATCTATTTCAGCAGCCGTAGCATAAGGCTTAAAATGCACCCCAGGCGCTGTTTCCCACGCGTCCAGCAGCCCGGCGCGGCCCTTCACTTCTTTGGTCGCGCGCTTTTCCCATGCGTTTTTGTCTGAGGGGAGAAATTCAGAAAACAGATCTGCTGACATGAGCCGGTGGATTGTTGGATGTTTAAAGGATATGCGCCATCAGCAAAACTACAAATTTTGGCACGCAAATAGGGGAGCTCAAAAAGCAAAACCGCTTCTGTAACCTTCTGGACACGATTACCGTCACAATTTTGTTTTAGGGTTTGTAGATACATTTTATGACGATTAAATTGAATGTCCGTTTCATCTGGAGAGATCAGGTATTTTTATATCTTTGCCGTCCTTTTGAACTATGATACTCAGAGTTTGGTAAATTATACATTGGAAAGAATCAGCACAAATAGAGAGGTAGACCAGGTTTGGGATGCTTGCCTGCGGATTATTCAGCAGCACATTCCCGAGCAGAGTTTTAAGACGTGGTTTGAACCCATTCGTCCCTTAAAGCTCTATGGTAAAGTACTTACCGTGCAGGTTCCCAGCCAGTTTTTCTATGAGTGGCTGGAAGATAATTATGTCAATCTGCTGAGAAAGGCGCTGGATTACGCCATCGGCCGCGACGGGTTATTGGAATATTCCATTATCGTCGATACCGGTAATGAGAAGCACCAGCCGCTGACAATGAACGTATCAACTCAGAAATCTCCAAATTATTCCAGGCCGGATAATTTCTCTACGGACCCGCGCATGGGGGCGAGCGTGAAGGAGAAAGACCAGGATTCGCTCACGCTCGACACGTATCTGAACCCCAATTATTCATTCGATAACTTCATCGAAGGCGACTGTAACAGGCTCGCACGTTCAGCGGGCTTTGCCGTAGCGCAGCGTCCGGGGCTCACCTCGTTCAACCCGCTGATGATGTACGGTGGTGTGGGGCTTGGTAAGACGCACCTGGTGCAGGCGATCGGAAACTACATTACCAACCATTACGAGAATAAGCTGGTACTATACGTTTCTTCTGAGAAATTTACTAACCAGTTCATCAACTCGATCCGCAATAATACCCTGCAAGAGTTCACCGATTTTTATATGAAAGTGGACGTGCTCGCGATCGATGACGTGCAGTTCTTGTCAGGTAAGGAAAAAACGCAGGATACATTCTTCCATATTTTCAACCACCTGCACCAACTCGGCAAGCAAATCATCATGACCAGCGACCGCCCTCCGCGCGAGCTGCAAGGGTTGCAGGACCGTTTGCTGTCCCGCTTCAAATGGGGACTCACGGCCGATTTGCAGGCGCCGGATTTTGAAACGCGTATCGCGATTATCCAGAAAAAGATCCAGTCCGAGGGTATTTCGATCGATTACGATGTGATCGAGTACATTGCCCACAGCGTGAATTCGAACGTAAGGGAGCTGGAAGGGGTGATCGTATCGCTCATGGCACAGGCCTCGCTTACACGCCGCAATATCGACGTAGAGCTGGCCAAAAATACCCTCCGTAACATCGTGATGAACGAGGATAAGGAGGTTACGATCGATACCATTCAGGAGATTATCGCCGATTACTTCCAGGTTTCGATTGCTGACCTGAAAAGCAAGAGCCGCAAAAAGGAGGTCGTCTACCCGCGCCAGCTGGCGATGTATTTGGCCAAAGAATACACCGACCTGCCGCTTAAATCCATCGGCTACCATTTTGGCGGCCGCGACCACAGTACGGTAATCCACTCCATTCAAAGCATTAACCTTTTGATGGACGAGACCCCGGACGTGGAAGAAACTTTGCAGAAGCTCCGCAGTTACTTTAAGTAGGGTTTGACGTATCAATGTTCAGGACCAATTTCCTGAACAACATGATAGCTGAACCTATCCTTGTTTCCCGTGGGCAAATCGATGCTCAAAGATGGGATAATCACATCAATCACAGCCGGCAAGGCGTCATTTACGCATTAAGCTGGTATCTGGACACTGTTTGCGAGCAATGGGAGGCGCTCGTCTGGCCGTCTGCTGCCAGTTTCTGTATTGTAATGCCGCTGCCGGTCAGGTTCAAATTCGGCAGGCGTGTGTTATACCAGCCGCTGTTCTGCCAGTATTTAGGTATTTTTTCAAAACATGAGCTGACGGCAGCGCAATGCGGCGTATTCCTTGAAGCTTTGAAAACGCATTTTCCCTATATTTCCAGTTATGCATTCAATCCTGAGAACTTTACGGTAATCGACAAGCTCCGTTTGAAAGGCTTTGAGATAGAGGAATTTCAAACGCATTGGCTGCATTTAGATCGATCCCACACAGAACTTCAAGCAGGGTATTCCAAAGACCGGAGGAAAAATCTGAGCAGGGCGAGGCGAAGGGCGTGGGAAATCACTGCATCGGACGATTTTGCTCCGTTAATAAAACTCTTTGAAGAGAATCACGAGCAGGGTATCGGAAAGATCAAGCCCGGCGCGTACCTGGCATTAAGAAGGCTGGGAGAGAGGTGTATTAAAAGCGCCAATGGCCGCCTCCTGTACGCGCGCATGGGCGAAGGTATACATGCAGGCATATTGCTCACGCACTACCGCGGGCGGACGATCTATCTTTTTAATGCAGCCGATATGGAAGGCCGTAATGGAAATGCCAGGGCAGTGATGCTGGACGATTACTTTCGCGAGAATGCAGCTACAATGTCAGTTTTTGACTTTGAAAGCCCACAGAAAACATCGATTGTAGATTACTATGCGGGTTTTGGAGCCGTAGCAATGCCTTTTTACAGCATGAAAAGAAATGCATTGCCCTTCCCATTCAGGCAAATGCAAAAGCTTCGGAAATGGTTGCTGGTCAGAACCAGTTGATGTCTTTGCGCAGGCCTTTGTAGGATTTTAAATCCATTTCCAAAGAACCGATTTTAAGATCGACCTCGGCTTTCAGCGGAATTTTATTGGAATCATCCGAAACCCAGAGCGCCATAGGCTCCTCGCCTTTGAAGAACTTATTGGAGGGAATTTGCGGAGACAGGCGCAGCACTTTGCTTTTGCCGAATTTGGTTTTGATCACATCCCTGCCCACATAACGAACGCGCAGCTTGTAAACCTCCCCGTCAAAAAAGGTAGGTACTTCGATGATCTCGCCTTCACGAACCTTGTCGAAATTGATGGTGCGCAGGAAAAAATAACCGCTGATGATGTCGTGAATGTTGTTGGGCACATTGTAAGTCTTGCTCTCATCCTTCACATTGGAAACCGCCTGGTCCTTGTTGTGGTTGAAATAAACGGTTTCATCCTTGCGGTACCTGTTTTCCTGGATCTGCCGTTCAAACATATGGGGAAGAATGGCGGAAGTATCGATGTAAGAACGCCATGTGTCGCGCACGCGGGATATCAAATCGAACGCTCCGACAGTACGGCCTATGACATTGACCCGGTAGCAAGGCCGGTTGTTGATCATCGAAACGGCTTTGCTGACTTCCACTTTTGCTTCGGCCGCACTGATGAAGCCGTAATGCACCCGGTATTCGACGCGTTCACCGGTGCCAAAGCTTTTATTGTGGACTACACGGTCCATTTCCATGCTCTCGTCGAACTGCCGGAAAGAGAGCAGCAAGGCTAATGTAGAAATGGCTAATAGTAATGTGTACGATCTTTTCATGCTATGATAACATTACAGGGAAGGGTATTTGCCCTTTAAATGGTTCAGGTATTGTTTTAAATCCCCCCCAAACTTTTTTTCAAATTCCTGCCTGAAAGCGCTTTGTTTGGACTTGTAGGTCAGGTAGCTGATAAAGTAAGCATTATTGGGAAGTTTTCCGTCGGGCCAGCGGTTTTTGTTTGTTAACGTTCGCTTGCCAGAAAGAAGTGTATCCGTGTCGCTGACGATATCGGCGATCAACCGGGTCTTCAATGCATCCCGCTGCGGGCTCGGCGTCAGGTCGGCACCGAATGTCTTATAAAGACTATCCAGACGGCCCGCACCCCTAAGCATGTGCTGGGAATAGGCGTCATTGTAGCGTTTGGAATATTCATACTGGCGCATTTGCTCGGAATCCGCGCCGTACTTGTATTTCAAAAACCGGATCGTGCCCTGATCACCTACAAAACTGGCCAGGTTCTCATTGAGTTCCAGGTTGTTTTTTACAAAAAGCGTACCATGCGTGAGCTCATGCAATATCAGGTTGGCAAGGCTGCCATCGCGCCGGCGGAGCATGCTCGAAAGGATCGGATCTTTCAGATAGCCAAGTGTGGACCAGGCCGAAACTTCACCGATGTCAGTATCTAACCCCTTGTCGATGAGCGTTTTTTCTTCGGCAACAGCGCGGGTCGAATCAAAATAGCCTTTATAGGGAAATGTGCCCACGATTGGGAAATGCCATAGATGCGGCTCGACTTTATAGCGCTCAGAGGCCGTAATGAGCCAAATAAGCGGCCGGCCGTGTTGATTGTAAAACGTGGTATAATTATCCGACGGCGTCAGCCCGAGCGAGTCCACACCGAACTTCTTGATCTCTTCGATCAGGCGGATCCTCGCTTTGAGCGAATCGGGAAACGTTTTGCTGGCCAGCACGTCTTCAACGTCGTCCACCATGATCAGTATGCCAATTTGTCCTTTGGCCTGTAAAAATGCGTACGTCAGCACTTCCCTTTGC
>CAMLNK010000158.1 GCA_946481035.1 uncultured Dyadobacter sp.
CTGGAAGTCGGAAAGTACCGAGCATGCCGAAACACTCGAACACGCCAGGTTGACGGTCCGTGCCATTTACGGCCGGAAACTCGCAATGGACGACGAGCAGGCCGAGGCCAAAGCGCATGCTGTCCTTGCTATGGCGAAGAGCAGGGAAGGACACGGGCTGTCGTTGCGGCAAATAGGACTGTCGTGGCGGCCATGGGCAGCTGCCGCCTCCATATTGATGGTAATGGCCCTGGGCTGGGCATTCTACCAAAACTACCGTTCAGTTAAGCCTGTGGCCGAGGGTGCGCCGAAACAGGCGATATCGGACGAGCAAATGGTGAAGGTGACGAATACGGGTAAGGAATTGCGGCATATCCGCCTGGCCGACGGCAGTTCGGTGGTGCTATACCAGAACAGTAGTGTAAGCTATCCCGGACGCTTTTCGGCGGACCGCCGTCTGGTTACATTGACGGGCGATGCCTTTTTTGAAGTTGCCAAGGATTCACTCCGGCCGTTCTTCGTATACTCGGGCGGGTTGGTAACGCGTGTGGTAGGTACGAGTTTCAGTATCCGGTCGGGCGCGGAGGGGGTTACCGTGGCGGTGAAGACGGGAAAAGTCGCCGTGTTCCGCGAAACGGACCAACCTTTGGAAGGCCCGATGCCGGGCAAGGAGGCAATGCTGCTGATGCCGCAGGAGCAGGCTGTGTTTGAAAAAGCCAGCGCGCGTATTGTCAAAGCACAGAACCAGATGACTCCGCTCCTCAATATCCCGATCGAAACCCAGCCGTTCGACTACGACCATACACCTATTGCGCAGGTATTTGCTTCCATTGAGAAAGCCTATGGCGTGAAAATACATTTCGATCAGAAGCTGATGCAGGATTGTAGTCTTTCAGCAACGCTGGGCGATGAGCCGCTGGAAACCAAACTGGAATGGATCAGCGCGATTCTCGAAGCGACGTACACTATCAAAGACCAGGATATAACGATCTCCGCGAAGCCCTGTCATTAAACCCGCTGTAATAATATGAACCTAAACCCGTGACTATGATCAAAAATTGACTCACAAAAAAAGGTGAATAGTGCGCTAACACGATTCACCTCGAAATCCCGATCGTTTCTCTCCAAAACATGACCTTTCTCCAAAGGCCCGGGACCCGTTTTGCCGATTTTCTCCAAAACCTCAAAACAATCAAAAGTATGCAAAAACCATTACATTTTCCTAAAATACTCTGGAAGATTATGAGAGTCAGCCTCATACAATTATGCGTGATTGGCTTGTTTACCAACCTTTCGCTTGCAGGCGTGACCCGTGCGCAGGAGGTACTCAACCGCCGGATCAGTCTGAGCATTCATGAGCAAAAAGTAGAGACCGTACTGGGCAGTCTGTCGAAGCAGACAGGCGTGCGCTTTATGTACATTCCGGAGCTTATCCAATCGACGCGCACCGTTACACTTAAAGTAAAAGAAGAGACGCTGGGCAGCGTGCTGAATGAATTGCTGACGCCGCTGAAAATCAACTATCAGGTCACCAGCCGCAACCAGATATTGCTGAAACGGATGCCGAAGCAGAATATTCTGGACATTTTATTACCCATTAATCCCGAAAAGCTGTCGGCAGTGGCATTTACCGTTACCGGAAAGGTCGTGGATCATGCCGGCAGCGCAATACCCGGTGCAACGGTGTTGCTCAAAGGAACGACCAACACCGGTACTTCGACCAACGAGAAAGGGGAGTTTACCCTCTCGTTGCCCGACTCGGCACGTGCTTTGGTGGTGTCGTCGATCGGGTTCGTGACCCAGGAAGTTGCCCTGAACAATCGTACTTATATCGAGATCAGGCTCGCGGCCGATGTGCAGGCTTTGGACGCTGTGATGGTGGTCGGCTATGGTACGACCTCCATTCGCAAAAATACCGCTGCCGTGGCGAAGGTTGAAACGGAAAAGCTCGAAAACCTGCCGCTTACGAGCATCGGGGATGGATTGGCCGGAAGAGCGCCGGGCCTGATCGTCGCCGCCAGCGGTGCCGGTCCGGGGGTGAAACCGACGATTTCGATCCGCGGGGGCGCGACGCCGCTGTTTGTGATTGATGGGGTAATATCCAATCAGATGGATTTTAACAATATTAATGCCAGTGACATCGAAAGTTTTCAGGTATTGAAAGACGCGGCGGCAACGGCGGTATACGGAACGCGTGGTGGTAATGGGGTAATCCTGATCACGACCAAAAAGGGTAAGGCCGGAGAATCGGTGATCCGTTATGATTACAATTATGATCTTGCCCAACCGACTTATATGCCCAAAAAGCTCAGTTCTTACGAGCGGGCGCTGCTTTCCAATGAAGCGAAGATCAACGACGGCCTCGCTCCCGACTATTCCGAAGAAGTGCTGGCCAAATACCGCGATCAGACCGACCCATTTAACTATCCAAATACCGACTGGCAGAAGCTAGCTTTGAAGAAGTTTGCACCGCAGATGAAGCATAATATTTCACTTTCGGGCGGAACGGACCGTACGCAGTATTTTGCTTCCCTGGGTTATTTCGATCAAGGGACATTGTATACCCAGAATACCAACTGGCTCAAGCGCTACAACTACCGTATCAATTTGACCAACAATTTTGAGAAGATCGGGCTCAAAGCAGAGGTTAACCTGAGCGGGGCTATCGAAAAAGTGCGCCAGCCTTCTTCACAATACGGCTCGGGCTACTTCTATATCTGGGGCCATATCCAGAACAGGAGCCCGATGACGCCCGCTTTTAACGACAAAGGCCAATATGCCAACTCGGGTGACCACCCGCTCGTGGAAATGGATCCCCGCTCGGGGTACGACCGGTCGACGGACAAGTTCGTGAACGGAAATATGGTTCTGACTTGGGCAGTGCCGGGTGTGAAAGGATTGTCGTTGAAGGCATTGGGAAATTACCGCTCAGGAAATTATTGGCGTAAAAACTGGACACAAACCGCTCCACAATACGCGATCGGCAGCGACGTGCCGGCTATTGCCAACAAGCCTAACCTTTTCACCAATGCGCAGGACACCTGGTCGTACAGCTTGCAAGGGCATATCAGCTATGAAAAGACCATCGCACAGCACCACAATGTGAGCGCGGCGGTGATTTATGAGGAAAGCTATGCTTATGGGGAGAACTTCGGGGCGATCCGGCGCAACTACCAGCTGCCGGTTGACCAGCTGGCTTCCGGCCCGACTGAAAATATGGAAAACAGCGGCTCGGCTGCCGAGTCAGCACGGGCAGGGTACGTGGGCAGGCTGCGTTACGACTATAAGGGCAGATATATGATCGAAGGAAACTTCCGTTACGACGGCAATGACAATTTTCCGAAAGGGAACCGCTGGGGCTTTTTCCCCTCTGTTTCGGCAGGCTGGACGGTGTCGGACGAAGGCTTTTTTCAGCCCATTGCGGATAAGAACATTCTCAGTTACTTGAAAATCAGGGGTTCTGTCGGTTCTGTGGCCCAGGATGGGGCGGCTGGTACCGTGGCCTCGAACCTTGAAATACCTCGATATGGCTATTTGCCGGGTTATTCCCTGAACCAACGGACCTATATGGTCGGCGGCGTGCTGGTGCCCGGTTTTAGTGAAGGCCCGCTGCCGAGCCCGGATATTACCTGGTATACGCAGAACTCGCGCAATATTGGTCTGGAATTCACCACACTATCGGGCAAGCTGAATGGCTCATTCGACTATTTCTATATCCGCACGACCGGCTACCTGGCGAGTCCGTCGGGTACCAAGTATTCCGATCCGCTGGGAACAGCACTGCCGACTGTGAAGACCAACGGCGCCCACCGCCGGGCCGGGTTTGAGTTGAGTCTCAACTACCGCAACAATATCGGCGAGCTGCGTTACAATGTGGGTGGTAATGTATCCAAATATGACCAGCTCTGGGAGGTGAATCCTAACGAGGACGAGGCAACGCTTAAAAATCCGGACACCCGCACCACACACCAGAAAGACTACTGGGGCAGGGGGTACATTGCAGAAGGGTTCTATCAGACGCCGGAAGAAATCCTGAGTAGTCCAAAACGTGCCGGATCGGTAAACCTTGCGCCCGGCGATATCCGGTACCGCGATGTGAACGGCGACGGGCAGCTCGATGGCGCCGACCAGGTGCGGATCGGCAAGCAGGCTACTCCCCATTTGATGTACGGCGTCAACCTCGACCTGCAATACAAGGGCTTTTTCCTCAATTCATTGTTCCAGGGGAGCGGCGAGCGCAGCGTGTATGTAGGTGATGTAATCCGCCAGCAGGTAGTTTATGAATACCAAAAAGATTACTGGACGCCTGAAAACCGCAATGCAACCTACCCGAGGTTAGTGAGTTCGCCGGGGATCAATGGGAACAACAACTATGTGACTTCCACATTCTGGCTGGCGAATGGCCGGTATGTCAGGCTGAAAACGTTGCAGATCGGCTACGACGTCAAAGCAGGGCTGCTCAGCCGCGCGGGTTTCATCCGCACATTGCGTATAGCGCTTACCGCACAAAACCTTTTCACGTTATCGCCGCTCAACAAGTTTTATATGGACCCCGAAACCGGCAGCGACAATAATTACGCTTACCCGATCCCCCGGACCTATTCATTGGGTGTAAATGTGGCATTCTAAACCGACGATCATGAAAAATCTGAAATATATCTTACTGACTTTTTTTACACTGCTCGGGGCTGTTTCGTGCAAGAACGACCTGTTGGACACTAAGCCGTTCGAGGGGAAATATGATGAGGCAACCGTTTGGGGAACGATGGAATCGGCAGAGGCATTCCTGTTCAGCACTTATGCCGACGTAATGGGCAATTACACCGGTTTTGTCGGGGAGGAAGGGTATACCGCCAACAACATCGACGACCGCGGCAATGTGGTCAGCCGGGGGCAGATCACCCGTGATGACGACAGTTTCGGCTTCAACAGGTTCGGCCAGATCCGGCGGTGCAATCTCATTATCGAAAAGGCTACTGCATCCACTGCACTCAGTGATGCGAACAAAAGCCTGCTCGTAGCCGAAGCCAAGTTCCTGCGTGCGGCGGTCAATTTTTTTCTGGTCAAACGTTTTGGCCGTTTCATTTGGATCGACAAAGTACTCACGGCCGATGACGAACTGGAATTGCCGTTGACAGCCGACGCTTCGGCTTCATATCAGCTGGTGATGAAGGATCTCGACGACGCTATCGCGGGATTGCCGGAAGCGTCGGCTTCGGGGCGCGCCAACAAATATGTCGCATTGGCATTGAAATCGGAAGTAGCATTGCAGGCAGCGGCTTACACCGGCGATGCGGGCTATTTCCAAAAGGCGATCGACGCGGCAGATGCGGTGATCGGCAGCGGGAGATACGCGATCGATCCCGATTATGACGGCATGTTCAACGAGAAAAACCGGTTCTCCAAAGAGATTATCATGGGGGTGTACCGCAGCAGCGCCAATACCAACTGCGACAATATGGAAGACTTGCAGAATGTGGTGCCTAATACCAACAACGACAACGTGACCCGGTCGGGTGGCGGCCCCTTGTTCAAAGTGGACAAAATTTTCGAAGCCTGGCTCTACCACGCTCCCTCCCAGAACCTGGTTGACAAATACCTGGTGATCGACCAGTCGACAGGCAATGCGGTGAAATGGAACGAAAGCAGCCAGTTTAAGAAAAACCTAGCCAGGACTACGGGGGGGACGCACATCGAAACGGCTTCGTACACGGGCGCGACCGGCAATGTGAGTTCCTTGATTTATGCCAACCGCGACAAGCGTTTCTACGCCACGGTGGTCTATGATTCCTGTACCTGGTTTAATGAAACTGTTACCACCAAGTTAAAAGGAAACCTGCACAGGCTGGTTAACGGAGCCTTGGGCCCGCATATCGGCGTTACCAACTATTATTGGCGGAAAGGCGTTTACAATGTTACCCCACGCGTGTTCGTCGGCATTCCTACCGATTACCACTGGCCGATTTTCCGATTAAGCGAAGTATATCTGAACAAAGCCGAAGCACTGCTAAAACAGGGTAAAGTGGCCGAAGCGGTTACTGCGTTAAACATCACACGGGTTGGCCACGGACAGTTGCCGGCATCCAAAGCGGTATCGCTCGCAGACGCTTGGGAAGACTACAAGCTGGAACGCCAGGTCGAGCTTGTGAAGGAAAAGGATTATTACTGGAGCCTGCTGAGGTGGGGCAAATACGGCCGCGAGGCTAACCACGGCATTGCCCCGGGCGGCAATATTCCCGAGCTGGAAGAGGTTCCGACATTCATCGAAATCAGTCAGGACCGGAAAGGCTATTTCATCGATCCGATTACATTCAATGTCAACAATGTGCGTGATTTCGATGAAACGAAGCGCTACTTGTTCCCGATCCCTCAAGGGCAAATCAACCGTAACAGCAAATTGCAGCAGAACCCTAACTGGTAACCTTGTTTTCCCATGAAAAAGAAATTGATCCCATATACGATTTCCCTTGGCTTGCTGGCAGCGTCGGCAACGGGGTTGACTGGCTGTCTGGACAAAGGGCTCGAAGAACTGCCCGCTTTCGAGGAGGCCAAAATTATCAATGTTTTCACCGAGTACCGTTTTAAAGATGCCACGGCGAAAAATGTTGACGGTTCACCGAAGGTCAATATCGTGAGTCTGCCGGTAGCCCGTACTTTCAAACTGCGGGAAAACACACCAGGTGCAGCTACCGATTCGGTATTGCTGGAAGTAACGATCCCCCAGGCTTCGGGTGCATTCAGCGCCGCTGTGCGTGATAAGGTCAGCGCCAGCGACCTGGTGGTATACGGTAATATATCGACTGCCGCAGGCATTACTCCGCTGGCCGGCTCGCCGGTGCTTGGCGTGCCGGGCGACTTTTCGGCGCCGCGGCAATATCAGGTAACCGCCGCAGATGGTAAAAACAGCCGCTTGTGGACCATTAAAATAACGAAGCTCATCAAGTAGCTATGCAAGTGCCGGGTAATGCTCTATATTGCCCGGCCGCTTTTTTACCTTTTTCTGAACTATTCCTGAACCCATGTTTTCTTTTAAAAGGCTGCTTTTTCTTGCTTTAATCTCCTTATTGGTTTCGTTTTCCAGCGTTCGTGCGCAGTCTGTTTCGGTGGCCGACGCAGGCATTCGGCCCGATACCTATGAAAATGTGACCGCCCGCGTGCAGAAAGTGATCGACGAGGCCATCCAAAGCGGGCAAAAGACGCTCGTTTTTCCCAAAGGGCGTTACGATTTCTGGCCCGATGGCGCAATTCGCGCCCAATACTTTATTTCCAACACAGCCACTGAAGAGGAGGACCCTGAGAAGATCAGGACGATCGGCATGCGCTTTAAAAATGCCCGGAACCTGACCGTGGAAGGCAATGGTGCATTGTTTGTGTTTCATGGGAAAATGACCACCATCGTACTCGATCATTGCCGGAATGTGAAGCTGCAAAATATCCGCGTCGATTTCGAGCGGCCCACCATGTCGGAAATGCGGTATGCCCGTGTTGCCGAAGGGAATGTGGAGCTCGATATCCACCCCGATGCGCGCTACGCCATCCGCGACGGCCGCCTCGAGTGGTTCGGGGAAGGATGGAAGACGAACCATTTCCACGCCGTGGAGTTCGATACGACCTTGAAAACAATGCGGTACTCCAACTGGAAAGCTTTTGCCAATAGCAAAGCAACGGAGATTGCTCCGCACCGCGTCCGGTTCGACACACCCCGCGATTTCAAACCCAAAGAAGGAAACATCCTGACTGTCCGCGACATTATCCGCGACCAGGTGGGAATGCTGGTGCTTGAAAGCAAGGATA
>CAMLNK010000159.1 GCA_946481035.1 uncultured Dyadobacter sp.
TGACAATTGTAACAGGTACAAACAGGAAGTATTGACAATAAATCGGCAAGATTTTGAACCTCGATAACACTGAGATTAGAATTACCGCGAGATGGAATTTGGATTTATAAGTCGATACTGACTTGGATGGACGAAGGTAATTATATATCGTTTAATTTCCAAACATTTAGCTTAAAAACCGTGCCAGTAGCGTTCTTATTGCTTTCGTATGACAAAAAATCTCTGACAATGTACCGAACTCAGTGATTTAACGCACAGTAACTTTTGGGGTCCTTAGTTTTTATGACTGGAAAATCGGAATTTTGCCGGACTATGAATATTGTTGTGGATTCGGGGAACACCTTTTCGAAGATCGGATGGTTCGAAGGGGAAAAACTTATACGATATACGACGCACCTGGAATTCCCGGAATTGATCCGGAACGTCAGGGCGGAACTGCCGGAGTACCTCTTTTTTTCGTCGACCGGAAGAACCCAGGAAGAGTTCCAGGAGGCTTTGGGAGAACAGGTTCAGGTAATAGGCCTGACGCCCGACACGCCGCTGCCGATCACCAAGCATTACGACACGCCGCAGACCCTCGGCGCCGACCGGATAGCCGCAGCAGCAGGCGCGAATTATCTTTTCCCCCATGAAGATCTGGTGGTGATTGATATGGGAACCTGCATTACTTACGACCTCATTGATCGCAACGCTGCATTTCAGGGCGGGTTAATTTCTCCCGGTGTGCGAATGCGATTCAATGCAATGCATACGTTTACTAAAAGACTTCCACTTTTCGAGCCTGAAAAAGAGCCTGATTTGATCGGAAAAAGCACCCGACAGGCTATGCAGAGCGGTGTGATGAATGGCACACTCGCTGAAATCGAAGGAATTATTGCACGATACCGACACAATTACCCGACTTTACGCGTAGTATTATGCGGTGGGGATGCTGCTTTTTTTGAAAGTAGCATGAAACCACCCATCTTTGCGGTGCCGGAACTGGTTTTAATAGGATTGAACAGAATTTTAACATATAATGTCTCTTTACAGTAGAATAGGAATAATCACGCTTGCCATTACACTCGGTTGGAGTTGTACAAATCTTGCAAAAGCACAAGGATTGGGCAATTCTCCGTATTCATCGCTCGGTATGGGAGAGTTTTACGGAGATGCATATTCCGACAATACTGGTATGGGAGGAGCGGGCGTCGCCTCAGGAAGCGGTTTCCAGGTCAACAACCTGAACCCGGCACTTTGGGTGCGCAACCGGTTTACTACACTGGATGTAGGGTTGGTGGGGCAATATAAAGACATTGCTTCGGGTAATCTGAAACAGGGAAATGCAGGCGGAAACCTTGCCTACCTGTCGTTATCGTTTCCGATTACGCCGAGATGGGTAATCGGGGCCAATTTGAAGCCTTACAGTTTCATCGACTTTGAAAATACATTTACCCGTCCTGTGGCCGGTTCGCCTGGTATCGCGGAATATACGGTTTCAGGAAAAGGCGGCGTCAACAAGGCTTCCGTTGTCAATTCATTCCAGATCGGCCGTTATGTAAGCCTGGGTCTTGAGAGCAGCTACTTTTTTGGCAACGTCCGGAGAGCGTCGGATGTGTCGTTGTATGTCAATGGAGTGCCTTCGGATTATATCGTGAGCCTCAATGAGCGTAACACCTATTCGGACGTGGCTTTCCGCGCCGGTGGTACCGTTCGGATTCCCCTTAAGAAAGAGAACAAGCTGAACCTGAACCTCGGCGGTGCATATAGTTTCAGTACTTCATTGAATGCTACTAAAACGACCTCTTTCGAACTGACACAAGGCTCGTTCCCCGTAGCGGCACCGGATACTTTGGAAAACAACCTTGGTGGTGCCATGAAAGTGCCGGAGCAATATCAGGTAGGTGCAACTCTCGAATGGCCTTTCAAAATGACTTTATCTGTGGATTACAGCCATCAGTCATGGTCGCAGTACAGAGGTTTTGGAAATGTGAATGAGGCCCTGCGTGATGTGAACCGCCTTCATGTCGGTGCGGAATACATCCCGAAATTCGCGTCGCTCAATTACTTTGATAACGTTCGCTACCGCATCGGTTTCAGCACCGGCAATACGCCTTATGTAATTGGAAACACGAAAGTGAACGATACGAACGTAAGTCTTGGTTTTACTTTCCCAATGGGCCGTGGTTATGCCAACTTCCTGTCGGTTGCATTGGTAGGAGGGCAGCGCGGTACCAACTCCGGCGGCGCTATTCGCGAGCGTTACGGGCGTGTGGTTTTGGGTGTGACGCTCCTGGAAAGATGGTTTGAGAAGCGAAGGATCGACTAACAGCAATCTTATGCTTAAAAAGGGCATTCAAATGTTTTTATCAAAAGGAGATAATCACTTATCTCCTTTTTGTATTCTGGTGCTTTGCACGCTGCTATTCGCGTCTTGTGAGCCCAAAACGGATAAAATAGGGGCAGTTTATAATGGCCCATTCGAAATCGTGAATGATCTGGTGGTCAAGTACAGTGAGCAGGGCAATATGAAAGTGTATGTCAAAACCCCTAAATCACTTACATACCAGAACGAAACCCGCGTTTTTCCGGATTCAGTGAATATCAGTTTCTTCGACTCGCTGGGAACAGTCGTAACAACCTTGCGCTCGGATTCGGGCAGGTACGATCGCAATGCGGATGTGTATATTGTAATGGGTAATGTGCGGGTGGTGAAGTCCGAAACCAAAGAAATCCTTACAACCTCGGAACTCAGGTGGAGCCCGGGTACGCGTAAAGTTTCTACGGATAAGGCATTGTCTGTGAAAAACATCCGGACATCAGAAATCACCAATGCCATCGGGATGGATGCCGAACAGGATTTCTCCCGCATTAAATTCCGTAAAGCGACGGGTGTTTACAAATTCGTCCAGCCCCCGTCTCAATCTCAACCACAGCCTCAGTCAGGCTTGGATTCGACGAGGGCCTTGCGTACAAATTCGATCGGCGTATAAACGCTGTCTTTTCCCCATTTCATCGATACGAAACTCACGATTTCCGCGATTTCGATCTCCGTTAATTTAGGATTAGGGGGCATCGGCCTGCTGAACTTCTTGCCGTTCACAACGATCGTGTCGCTCATCCCGTACTGGATAATGCCGGCCACACGTGCCTTATCAGAAAGAATCGGGGAACCGGCAATGGGAGGGTATAGATTAGACATTCCTTTGCCTTCCATCTGGTGGCAGTTGGCGCAATGCGTCATGTACAATTGCTGTCCTGTCACAAAATACTGCTCGCTTTTCAGCTCTTCCGAACTGCGGCAGGAGGCCAGCCCCAGCATCAGGAACGCCAGAGTACGGATCGTGGCGGTGTGGTTACCTTGCAGCAATTTCATTTCTTATATTCAGCCAGTAACCGCTCCATGTCGTGGAGCAACTTCTTCGTTCCTTCCTCGGTGGTGCCGTCGTACATGCCCCGCACGTGCTTCTCCTTGTCGATGAGGATAAACGCTCCGCTGTGGATGTAGCCGCCTTGTACCGTCGTGTCCTCTTTGGCGGTAGACATGTAGTTCTTTTGGCCTATTTCATAAATCCGGGCCTTGTCTCCGGTCAGGAATTGCCATTGCCGGCCTTCCACGCCCAGGTCCTTTGCAAACTGGTTCAATACGACCGGCGTGTCGTGTTCGGGATCAATGGAATGGGAGAGGATCATTACATCGGGATTACCTTTGTAAGCCTCATAAACCTTCACCATTTGTTTTTTCATCACCGGGCAAATGGTCGGGCAGGTGGTGAAGAAAAAGTCGGTCACATAAATCTTGTTCTCGACAATTTTCTCGGTAATGGTATCACCGTACTGGTTGACAAAAGCGAATTTCGGAATCTTATTATAAATGGTGTCAACGACTTCTTTTCCATCCACAGTCTTCTTCACCACGTCGCGCTCTCCCAGGATCGGCAGTTTCTTGTCTGAATCGCCGCAGCTGGTAATGGCTGCAACGGACGCGGAAACAAACAGGGAGTGGAAAAGAATTGATTTTACTTTCGAGTTCATAAACGGGTTATTCTAAAAATGTTTTCGCCTCCTGAATGGATTTCAGTGTGGCTTGTTTGACGAGCAATATCCTTTCTTTCTCGCTTTCGAAGTAGAGGACAGCTTGTTTGGAGTCCAGTTTTTTGGCCGAATCTCCCCGGTATGCGTGCATCCAGTCCATCATAAGCTTATCGGCATCGGTAAGTTTCTGATTCAGATCAACTGCTTTGATGCGCTGCTCGGCCATGGTATTGCTGCTTACACCTACATTTTGAAGGCTGTCGATGCCCTGGATTTTCTTAGTAAGCTGAGATTTCAGGCTCATAATGTCTTCCTGCTGGGGCATTACTTCGTCGTGGATAGCAAGAACTTCCGTTTCAAGGCCGGTGATCTTTTCCTGGTCTTTGTCCTTTCCGCAGGCAATGCAGAGCATGATGAGGAACGATAGAAGGATGAGGTTTTTCATATTAAATGGCGTTAACCGAATGCGTGTACGTCAATCCCTCAGGATCATCTCGCGCGCATTGTGCAGCACGGCTTCCGACGGGTTATGTCCGCCGATCATCTGAGCGATCTCTTGTACACGTTCATCGATGGTGAGTTTTTTGATCCTGCTGACAGTTCTGTCGGAGGAGTGATCTTTATATACAAAATAGTGCGCATCGCCGCTGCTGGCAATCTGGTGCAAATGGGTAATAGCGATAATCTGGTGGTTGATGGCCATATTTTGCATCATTTTCCCCATCTTTTTGGCAATCTCGCCCGAAACTCCGGTATCGATCTCGTCAAAAATAATGGTCGGCAGTTTTCGCTTGTCGGCGAGTATATACTTAATAACCATCATTAGCCGGGAAAATTCCCCGCCGGAGGCAACTAATTTCAATTCCTGCGGAACGATTCCCTTGTTACCGCTGAAAAGGAACATTGCCGAGTCGATCCCGGAATGCGTCGGCGGCGTTTCATTGATCTGGATATTGAGCGACGCATTGGGAATACCCAACTCGTACAGCCTGTCCAGAATCAGCTTTTCAATGGCTTTGGTCACCTTCCTGCGCCTGTCGGAAAGCACTTTCGCGCCCGCGAGCATCTTGTCGTGGGTTTGTGTGACTTTCTTTTCCGCCTTGACCAGATCTTCGTCCAGGTTCATGACGATGCTCAGTTTGCCCTGCAAATCGGCTTCAATATCGAGCAATTGCCCGACGGTCGATACCTGGTGTTTTTTCAGTAAAGAATAGATAAGATCCAGTCGCTCCTGAACCACTTCGGTTCGGGCCGAATCCAGCTCTACACCTCCGTTCACCTGGTCGATTTCTTCGGCAAGATCCCGGAGTTCGATCAGCGCACTTTGGGCGCGCTGGCGCAGAATATCGTATTCATTAACCAACCGCGATGCTTGTGTGAGTGAGTTTACGGCATTTTTTAGCAAATCAAGGGCCGAATTTTCGGGATTATCCAGATAAGCATGGGCTAGTTGGAGCTTTTCTTTGATCTCCACGGCATTTTCCAGGATTGTAAGCTCCTGTTCCAACTTTTCCTGCTCGTCGGCTTTCAAACCCGCATTATCCAATTCCTGAAAAAGAAACTGGTCATAATCGAATTCCTTGCGGAGTTGATGCGCCTGTCGTTTCAGCTCTTCAAATGCTTTTACAGCTTCGCGGTAGGCATTAAAATCGGCTTGATATGCTTTGAGTAAATCGGCGTTTTCGGCATACGAATCCACCACGCGCAACTGGAATTCGTTGTTGCCGAGCAATATCGAATCGTGCTGCGAATGGACGTCGAGCAGCTGCATGCCGATTTTCCGCAAAGTTTCCAGATTGACGGGCGTGTCGTTGATGAACGCCCGTGATTTTCCGGCCGCGGAAATTTCGCGCCGCACAATGCATTCTTCCGAAAAGTCGAGATTTTCATCCTCGAAATTAGGGGCGAGATCGTAACCGGTCAGGTTGAAAGTGCCTTCGATGACGCATTTCTCGCTGCTATCGTACAGTGATTTTGCGTCCGCTCTGTTTCCGAGCAGCAGGCCTATTGCACCAAGCATAATGGATTTACCAGCACCCGTTTCGCCTGTAATAATGTTCAGGCCGGGATCGGGAGACATTTCTAGGTGCTTTATCAGCGCATAGTTTTTGATCAGTAAATTAGAAAGCATGTCTAATTTAGGCAGCAGATTGCCGGAGATGATGCAACCTGGCTATGATGAAGGGAATCAAGGTCGTCTCCGATACGAATATAGGCATGATCTTCCCAATTAGGAAATATAAGAGGCAGTAACCCCAATTTTATAAGGTAGCATGCCTGCTTGGCGGCACAACGCCCCGGTCGTCGTCGTAAACCACTTCATACAAGTCGGAAAGGGCGATCCGATGTTGATGACCGCGGGTGTCTTTCAGTATAAGCTGCGCCGCATCGATGGCTATTAATCTGCCAAAAATGGTGTTTCCGTTGAAAAGGACTGCATTGAGAGGTTGTTTTTGCAAAATGCCCTGCTTGCTCTCTATTTCGTCGGGTTGTACCCGCATTAATCGTTTACTCATTGATTTTAATCTGCTACATAGATAGCCGCTGGTACAGCTGAGTTTTCGAAGGGTCGAGATTAACCAGCAAGGAGTAAGCTTGCGAGCGCTGCTCCGGCAGTCCTTCAATCATTATTTTATACAACTCATCCGATTTGGCGTCAAAAAACGAATTGACCACCACGCTCGCCGGTCGAAGCTGGTTGACTTCTTTGATGGTATTCAGAAATTCGAGCACTTTTGCGCGGGTTTCTGCCGGATTCTGCGTTGCTACATCCAAACCCTGGCGGTAATACTTATACATTCCTTCGCGGAACGGTGTAAATTGCTGGCTTTGAAGGTTTTCTATCAGCCAATAACGGTTTTTTGAGTCGCCGTTCGAGTCCCAGCCCCGCTTGTTGGGAGAGGAGTTTCTTGCGAGATTCACGAGGTTGAAGGCCTTCTGTACATATGGGGAGCCCCCCATTTTACTGAACGAATCGTAATCGAAAATCAGCGCGATGTTTGCGTAGAATGCCAGTATGTACGGAAGCTCTTCGGTGTAGCTGTTTTCGTTAAAATACAGCTGCGTACTGGGAAGGTAGGTAAATGTGAAATTCTTATCAACATATGTAAATAGCACTGTTTCGTAGGTAGAACCGTACACGGGCCGCGATACGATCAGCTGTGCATTGCCTTCGTAATTTCCCTGCGCCAGCGAGCGGGTGAGGTTCACATTGAGCTTGCATTTGATCTTCTCCTCCTTGGCAAACTGGTCGTTGGTCCAGCGCGTGTTGTTGAGAAAATCGTTCATGTAGGTTTGAAGCTGGTTCATAGACTGTGGGTCGGTCTTTTGCTGTGCCACCAATTGCTCATAGTTGAGGTTGACCGTAAACTGGAATTCCTGCGCACAAGCACGTTGCGCGAGTGCTGCAAAAAGCAGCGGGATTGTCAGGATCAGTAATTTTATGCTTCGCTCCATTTCGCTAGTACGATATTAAGAATGTCCTGCGCGACCTCTTCCTTGGATTTGAGATCGAATTGCCGCACATGTTTGTCCTTGTCAATAACGGTTATTTTGTTGGTATCGTGTGCAAAGCCTGCCCCGCGATCATTCAGCGAGTTCAGGACAATATAATCGAAATTTTTCCGGGTAAGCTTGTCCTGGGCATGGTCCAGTTCTTTCTCGGTTTCGAGCGCAAAACCGACGATGAGCTGTCCGGGCTTCTTCATTGCACCCAGGGTTCCCGCTATATCGGTAGTTTTGGCAAGATCCAGCGAC